>CAZCJB010000063.1:2647-15447 GCA_964498795.1 uncultured Rubrivivax sp.
CAACCCTGTGGCGCCCATCTCTTTCAAGGCGTCGATGGCCAAAGATTGAACCTCCAAATCGGCATGGAGACCCTGATAGCCGTAAATCTCAGCCCCAAATTGCAGGGGCTCACGCGATGACTGCGGACCCGAGGGGCGTGCGTGCAGGACTGGTCCGCAGTAGCACAGACGAGACACTCCCTCCCGGTTCAGGAGGTGGGCGTCAATGCGAGCCACTTGAGGTGTGGTGTCGGCCCGAATCCCCAAAAGGCGACCACTGAGTTGGTCCACCAACTTGAACGTCATCAAGTCCAGAGCCTGCCCGGTCCCAGACAAGAGAGACTCTACGTGTTCCAGCAAAGGCGGGATGACAAGTTCAAAACCACGAGCCTGCGCAATATCCAGCAAGTGCCGGCGCAACCCCTCCACGTGTCGAGCCTCGTTGGGAAGGACATCCGCGATGTGCTCCGGCAACAACCAGGCTCTGGACATGGGAATCGAATCTCGTTGAAAGCTGCATTGTACCGACCCATGGACCTCCCGCACACCTTGGCAGTCAGTTCACGAGCCTCAGCGCCAGATCCACCACATCAAGAGCACGCCCATGAGCAGACTTGCCATGCCCAAAAACCTGATCTGTCCATCGGCCAGCTTGAGCGCTTTTTCGAAGGTACTACGCCACGATCGAGGGCTGAAAAGTGGCAACAGGCCCTCCAACACCAGCATCCAAGCCAGTCCAGCGAGCAATGCATCCCACATCCAAGCCTTCCTGCGCAGCGCTACTTTTTGGGTGCAGCAGGCGATGGAGCACCCAACGAAGAGCTCCCTCGCATGGCCTTGAAAAATTCAATGCTGGGGTCCATGACCATGACATCAGATTTTTGCCGGAAGGCGGCACGGTAGGCCTCGAGACTGCGATAGAACTGGGCAAATTGAGGGTCACGACCGAAGGCCTCAGCAAAAAGTGCAGAAGCCTTTGCATCCCCTTCACCCTTGATTTTTTGAGCATCTCGATACGCTTCAGACACGATGACTTCACGTTGCCGATCTGCATCCGCTCGGATCTTTTCGCTGTCCGCCGCACCCTGTGAGCGCAATTCGTTGGCCACCTGCTTGCGCTCTGACTCCATGCGCCGGTAGACCGCATCGGTAATGTCAGCCACAAAGTCGACACGCTTGATCCGGACGTCCACGATTTCGATGCCGAACCCTTTGGCTTCCTCAGTCAATCGGGTGCGGACATCGTTCATCACCTTCTCACGTTCGGTGGCCAGCACGGCACGCACGGTGCGTTTGGTCACTTCCTCATTGAAGGCCGCCTGAACCACGGGGCTCAAACGGCTGTCGAGGTTGCGAAGGTCCACGCCATTATTGCGAATGAATTGTCGAGGCTCATTGATGCGCCATTTGACCAACCAATCGATCACCAGGCTCTTTTTCTCCGCGGTGAAGATCGGTCGATTCTCTTGGCTGTCCAAGGTTTGGATGCGTCGATCCAGCGTGACCACGTTTTGAAATGGCGGCGGGAGTTTGAATTTGAGACCAGGCTCGGAGATGACTTCCTTGATTTCGCCCAAGGCATAAATGACGGCCAACTGCCGTTGATCCACCACAAACAAAGTGGAGCTCAACAAAGCCAATGCCAGAAGAACTGCCGAGATGATGGCGCCGATTCGATTCATGATGTCGTGCTCCTGATCAACGGCCTTCACGATCACGGGTTCGAGCCCCGTCTCGCGAACGTGGGTCGGACGTCGGTGCAGCCGTGCCTGGCGCGGCTGCAGTCGAAGCGGGCGTTGGCGAAGCCGTAGGCACAGCCCCCGGATTGACCGATTGGAGCAACTTGTCCAAGGGCAAGTAAAGCAAGTTAGAGCCCGACCGACTGTCCACCAGCACCTTGCTCACGTTTGAAAAAACCTGTTGCATGGTGTCCAGATACATGCGATCACGGGTCACTGCGGGGGCCTTTTGGTATTCAGTCAAGACGGACTTGAATCGCTGGACATCACCTTCTGCTTGAGCCACCACCCGCGCTCGATAACCCTCAGCCTCCTCCCGCAAGCGGGCAGCCGTCCCTCGAGCTTTCGGGATTTCATCGCTGGCATAGGCCTGTCCTTCGTTCTTGAACCGATCTCGGTCTGCACCGGCCTTCACTGCATCATTGAAGGCAGCCTGCACCTGCTCGGGTACTTGGACGTTTTGAACATTCACGTTGGCCACGAGAATGCCCGCCTTGAGACGATCCAGCTGGGCCTGAATGGATTTTGTGAGGTCGTTGGCGATGGCGTCTCGTTGCTCGTACAGCACCTGGTCCACCTTGCTACGACCGACCACCTCTCTGACCGCCGATTCAGCAGCCTGCAAGACCGCCTCATCTGCGTTTCGATTCTCAAACAGGAAGGCTCGGGCATCTTTCAAGCGGTACTGAACCGTGAAACGGATATCGACGATGTTTTCATCTTCCGTCAACATGGATGAGTCTCGCAGGCCCGTGGCCGGCACAACCGTGTTGCGACCCACATCCATCGACCGTAGCTGAGTCACTGACACCGTTTCATGCGATTGGAAGGGGTATGGGAACCGCCACTGAAAGCCTGCATCCGCAGTGTGGCTGTACTTTCCGAACGAAGTGACCACGGCCTGCTGACCTTCTTGGACAATGAAAAACCCGCTGCCGAACCACACCACCAAGGTGATGGCACCAATGACGCCCACGCCCAGCCGCGCGCCACTTCCATCCGGCTGAAATGAAGGCCGCTTGGGGGACTGGCCGCCTGATTCGTTGGGAGGTTGGCGCCCACCGCCGAACAGCCCTCCGAGCTTTTTATTGAAGTCGCGCCAAAGCTCATCAAGATCTGGAGGCCCTTCGGGTCGATTTTGATAGATCAGATGCATCAACTTTTTCATAACGTCGCCTCAAAGGGACTGACCGGAGTAAACCGGGGATCGTGAATCCGCGCATCGCGGGAGGACGAATGATCCTCCACGGCCTGAGCAATGAGTCTTCTGAGTGTGGGCAGTCCTGTCGAATCTTGAGCACTGACAAACACACGTTGCATTGGCTGCAAAGTTCCCTCCTGAAGGACGTCCCATTCCACGCGGGGGCGGTGAGCGATATCCAGCTTATCTACCTTGTTATAGACCAACAATTGTGGAATGGACTCGGCGCCGATGTCCTCCAACACGCGGTCCACCTCCGCCCGCTGCTCCTGCACGTTAGGACTGGACGCATCAATCACATGCAAGAGCAGGTCCGCTTGAACGGCTTCGGCCAGGGTGGCCTGAAAGGCCTCGACCAATTTGTGAGGCAGGTCTCGAATGAAACCCACCGTGTCGGACAACACCACGTTGCATTGGGACTCCTGCAACCACAAGGATCGGGTCGTTGTGTCCAAGGTCGCAAAGAGCTGGTCTGCCGCGTAGGCGCGTGCCTTGACCAGCGCATTGAACAGCGTTGACTTGCCTGCGTTCGTGTACCCCACCAAGGAAATCCGGAAAGATCCTTGGCGATCACGTGAGCGACTCTGGGTGGCGCGCTGCCGCTTGACCTTCTCAAGACGCGCCTTCACCGATTTGATGCGGTCGCCGATCATTCTTCGGTCCAATTCGATCTGAGTTTCGCCAGGACCGCCTCGGGTGCCAATACCGCCTTGTTGTCGCTCTAAGTGCGACCATCGCCGAACCAATCGAGTGGCCAAATACTGCAGGCGAGCCAATTCCACCTGCAGCTTACCCTCGTGGCTTTGGGCCCGATCCGCAAAAATGTCCAGAATCAATGCCGTACGGTCGGAGACTGGCACACCCACGAGTTGCTCCAAATTTCTCTGCTGAACGGGGGAAAGAGCCTGATCAAAGATCACTCCCTGAGCGTGGGTTTCACCCACCACCCGTTTGATTTCCTCGGCTTTGCCCGAGCCCACGAAATAGGCGGCGTCAGGGCTGCGGCGCCTGGACGTCAGCCGAGCCACGGGGTCGTCACCCGCAGAGGTTGCCAGCAAGGCGAGCTCCTCCAGCGTGGGATCAAACGAACCCCCCGGGCCCAAATCCACGCCCACCAACACGGCCTTCGGAGCCTGTGTCGAATTAGGCGGCTGAGTCCTCTGGGACATCGGAAGCGTGAAAATTGACCGCGCGGCCAGGCACGACGGTGGAGATGGCGTGCTTGTAAACCATTTGAGTCACCGTATTTCGCAGTAGAACCACGTACTGATCGAAAGACTCAATATGTCCCTGGAGCTTGATGCCGTTGACGAGATAGATGGAAACAGGGACATGTTCCTTTCTCAGAAGATTGAGAAAAGGGTCCTGGAGAAGCTGACCTTTTGAACTCACGATATGCTCCGTGATTGAAGATTCCCGAAGGTAACACATGGGGTTGAACCCCTGATGATCAAGGCCCCAAAGCCTTAATCTTTGGCGGTAAAGGGATTTTGGGCCGAACGAAACTCGATTCGCAAGGGAGTGCCGACCAATTGATAGTGCGTCCGAATGCGTCCCTCCAGGTAGCGGCGGTAGGAATCTCCGACGTGATCCAAGGAATTCCCGTGAATCACGACCACGGGCGGACTCATACCCCCCTGATGGGCATAACGCAATTTAGGACGAAATCTCCCCGATCGAGGAGGCTGCTGGTGGGCCACGGCCTCATGCACGAGTCGAGTCAACACAGGTGTCGTCATTTTCTTGTGAGCGCTTTCATGAGCCCTAGAAATGGCCGACCAAAGCGGGCCTAGGCCTTGACGTTTAAGTGCCGAAATGTGCAGTACCTCGGCAAACTTGAGAAACACCAAACGCTGTTCAATTTGTCGCAGAAGCATCTCGCGCTGGTAACTGTCTATGGCATCCCACTTGTTGATCGCCACCACGACAGCCCTGCCTGACTCCAGCACATATCCCGCAATATGGGCATCTTGCTCACTGACACCTTGAGTCGCGTCCAGCAACAAGAGCACGACGTGGGCCTCAGCAATGGCTTGTAATGTCTTGACCACCGAGAATTTTTCGATCGCCTCAAAAACGCGCCCCTTGCGCCGAAGCCCAGCCGTGTCGATCAGTTCAAAGTGTTGACCGGCTCGCTCCAAGGGGATGTGAATGGCGTCGCGCGTCGTGCCCGGCATATCGAAAGCCACCAGTCGTTCTTCACCCAGCCAGGTGTTGATGAGGGTCGACTTGCCCACGTTGGGTCGACCAGCGACTGCCAGGCGGATGACGTCTGAGGCCTCCGAGTCATCTTGCGCCTCCTCCTCCCACACGAAGTCCGCCAAGGCAGCCTCAGTCAAGCTACGGATGCCCTGCCCATGTGCCGAAGAAATGGGCAATGGCTCACCGATGCCTAACTCATGAAACTCAGCCAGCAGGGGTGAATCAATCATGCCCTCCGCTTTATTGACGGCCAGAATGACCTTCTTTCGCTGTGTTCGCAGGTACCGAGCGATGTCATGATCCTGCCCGGACAGGCCCGACCTGACATCCACGACAAAAATCACCGCGTCCGCCTCGGCCACGGCCTGTCGCGTCTGTTTGGCCATTTCCTGGACCACGCCCGAGTCCACGGTCGGCTCAAAGCCGCCGG
The DNA here is from genome assembly GCA_964498795.1 of uncultured Rubrivivax sp. Taxonomy (GTDB): domain Bacteria; phylum Pseudomonadota; class Gammaproteobacteria; order Burkholderiales; family Burkholderiaceae_C; genus Rubrivivax. The sequence continues at coordinate 8,199 of CAZCJB010000063.1, forward strand.
TATCGACAACGATGAATTCTCGAGACCCTAGGCGAGCGTCCCCGTAGTGCCGATCACGAGTCAAACCCGGAAAGTCCGCCACGATGGCGTCTCGACTGCGGGTCAGCCGGTTGAACAGAGTGGACTTGCCCACATTGGGTCGGCCCACGATGGCGATGACCGGCTTCATGCCTCGTCAGCGAGGCCGGAAGGCAAACAGCCCCCCTTTGCGAGTGACCACCAGCACCACGCCCTGCGCTACCAGAGGCGGAGTTTCGATGGGAGAGCCGTCTGTGGCCATGCGAGCGACCAGATCGCCGGTTTTTGAATCTAGGAAATGCACCCAGCCCTCGTTGTCTCCCACCGCGGCCAGGCTACCGATCACCGTGACGCCACTGAGCTTTCTGTACAGCAACTTCTCTTGAGTCCACAGCGCCTCACCAGTTTGCGCCTTCCAGCCCGTGATGCGATCAGAAGCATCGGAGCCCACCAAGACGGTGTCATTACCGCCAACACCCTGCCAACCCCCAGAATTGCGCGACCACAGGACTTGACCTCTTCGGGCATCGACACATCCCACGGCTGATTGAAAGGCCCTGGCACACACCATCGATCCAGCGCGGGACAGCGGTCCGATCAAATCCGCCAAGCGTTCCACCTCATTGGCGCCACGAGGATTGGCAATCGGCACCTCCCACCGTACAGTCCCGTTGTCGGGATTGACGGCAGTCAACCGAGGTCCTTGCCCCACCAGCAGCGATTCCTCAAAGGACGCCACAATGCCCGGCTGCGCCAAAGTCAGCGCATCACCCGGTTTGTCCAAGGTCCACAGTTTTTGTCCGCTCTGCGCATCAAAGGCATGCACCACGCGGTTGACCGTCATGACGAATACTCGGCCCCCCGCCACCAGGGGCGCTGTGACACCGCGGGCAGGCAATCGATGACGCCAGACCACCCGGCCGGATTCCAGCACCACCAAGTCATTGTCTCGGGTCACCACCGCCGCTTGGGTGCCATTGAATCCCACACCCGCCTGCAAGGGCGCTCCGGCATCGGCCATCCAAGCCAGCGAACCCGAGGACACTTGGAACACAGAAACTTTGCCCGAGGACCCAGACACGGCAAAGAGCCCGCCGCGAGCCCCCGCGAACATCGAGAATTCGACGGCATCGGTCCGGCCTTGCCACATCTGCTCCACATCCACCTTGGGGCTGAGGGGCTCCAAATTGACAGGCTTAGGCTTGTCACTGGCACACCCAGTGATCCAGACCATGCAACAGGCCACACACCACAGGCGCCAATCGACGAGGCGTCGGTTGAATGAACCTTGACTCCACATCACTTGGTGACCCCGGTGTCAGGCGCCGCGCCCAACGCCACCAGTTTGGCTTCCACCAGTCGACGATAGTCGAGCGACTCGGGCATTGCCTGCCAGGCACTGCGATAGGCCTCAATCGCTTCCTTCTTCTTGCCCAACAAAGACCAGGCATCTCCACGGCGGTCAGCTACCAAGGCGTCCATGGATGTGCTTTTGATCGGGTCGAGAATCTTCAAAGACTCCTCGGCCTTTTTCTCGTCGAGCAACACGCCGGCCCAACGCAGTCGAGAAAGCGCTTGAACATCGTCGTCGGCGGCATGCTCCGTCACCCACGAAAACGCTTGCTTGGCGAGCTCGACTTGACCCTTTTCGAACCACAGCTTGCCCGCCACCAAGCCACCTTGGAGCGAAATGGCTGCCTTGGGGTGCCTCTCACGCAGGTCTGAAAATACGCGCCCTACTTTTTCGGAGTCGGCGGCCTGCGCCGCACGCTCCAACTCGTCGTACATGGCTGCGGCCTGCTCCGCTTGCCGACGTTGGTAGAAGTTCCAGCCATTCCAAGCCGCATAGGCCCCAAGAACAGCGATGAGAACCCAAGTCAACAGGTTGCCGTATTGTTTCCAAAATGCCTTGAGGGCATCAATTTGCTCCTGCTCTTGCAGGTCGAGTTGCTGGGACATGTCTGAATCTGTGGAACCGAGGTGGAATCGAGATTATGCGCTGCGAAGCTCGCGGGCCCACTGCTCAAGTTCGCTCAAGGCCTTCAACTCTTGAGGAATTGCAGCATTCCTCAAGCATTTCAAGGCCACTTGACCTTGGTGGATCTCTTCGGCACCAAAGATCAGCGCGAATTGGGCACGACTTGCGTCGGCTCGCTTGAATTGACTTTTCATGCTGCCCAAGCCTTCAGTTCCCGCAGGATGGGTCACCACCTTCAGGCCCATGCGACGCAGGTCTTCGGCCACCGACAACGCCAGCGAGATCGCCGCAGGCTGGGGTATGACGCAATAGACGTCGGGTGCAGGCTCAGGGGCTTGGATGCCCATCTCTCCCACAAGGTCGAGAACGCGCTCGATCCCCAACCCCCACCCGATGCCTGGGGCAGGTTTGCCTCCGAGCATGGCAATCAAAGGGTCGTAGCGGCCTCCTCCACACAAAGTGCCTTGCGACCCCAGACGATCAGTGACCCACTCAAAGACGGTCAAGTTGTAGTAGTCCATGCCACGCACCAGACGAGGGTTGACCACATAGGGTTGGCCCGCGGTCTCCAAGATGCTGCAAAGACCCCGAAAATGGGCCATCGACTCCTCACCCAAAAAGTCCAGGAGTTTGGGGGCGCCGACCACGAGGTCTTGCATCGACGGATTCTTAGTGTCCAAAATGCGTAAGGGGTTGGTGTACAACCGGCGGCGTGCGTCTTCGTCCATCGCATCTTGAGCCGACTCAAAGTAAGCAATCAAGGCCGCACGGTGAGCCTTTCTTTCCTCCAATTGACCCAAGGTGTTGATCTCCAGGCGCACATCGGTGAGGCCGAGTTCTCGCCAAAGCGCCCGAGCCATCAAGATCACTTCCGCATCGACATCGGGCCCAGGAAACCCCAGCGCCTCCACACCCACCTGGTGAAACTGCCGATAACGCCCCCTTTGCGGACGCTCGTGGCGGAACTGAGGTCCCACATAAAAAAGACGTTTTCCGCCGTCGTACAGCACATTGTGTTCAATGACGGCACGCACCACGCCGGCGGTGTTTTCAGGGCGCAGAGTCAACGCATCACCATTCATGCTGTCGACAAAGGAATACATCTCCTTCTCGACGATATCGGTGACCTCCCCCAACCCTCTGACGAACAAAGCCGTGGGCTCCACGATGGGCGTGCGCACATTGCGGTACCCATATTGGGCCATGACCCGATTGACGGCTTGTTCGAACCATTCCCACCGGGACGATTCCGGGGGAAGGATGTCGTTCATGCCTTTGACGGCACGCAGGGATGGCTTGGCGGTCATGGTCAACTCTAAACCGTGGTCGTGGGGGACGACGCGAATCGGCGTTCGATGTAGTCTTCAACAATCTGATGAAACTCTTCGGCGATTCGCTCACCCCGAAGGGTCAACGCCTTCTCGCCGTCTATGAAGACAGGGGCTGCAGGTGTTTCGCCTGTACCAGGCAAACTGATGCCGACGTCGGCATGCTTGCTTTCCCCAGGGCCGTTGACTATGCAACCCATGACGGCGATCTTGAGTGTCTCAACTCCAGGGTATTTGGCCTTCCAAGTGGGCATCATCCGCCGCAGATGGTCGTCGATCTGTTTGGCCAATTCTTGGAAGGTGGTGCTGGTGGTGCGCCCGCAACCAGGGCAGGCCGTCACGCTGGGGTTGAACGAGCGCAAACCCAAGGACTGCAGAATTTCGGCAGCCACCACCACCTCTTGGGTCCGCGCCTCGCCGGGTTGAGGAGTCAGGCTGACTCGGATGGTGTCGCCGATGCCCTCTTGCAAGAGGACCCCCAAAGCAGTGGCCGATGCAACGGTCCCCTTGGTGCCCATGCCTGCCTCAGTCAAGCCCACATGCAAGGCGTAATCACACAATGAGCCCAATGCGCGGTAGACCGAAATCAAATCTTGAACACCGCTGACTTTACAACTGATCAAGATTTGATCAGGGTTCAATCCAATGTCACAAGCCTCCTGCGCCGACTGCAGGGCCGACTGCACCAGCGCCTGATACATGACCTGCTGCGCGTCCCATGGATGGGGTCGGAGCGCATTTTCATCCATCATGGCGGCCAACAACTCTTGGTCCAGGCTTCCCCAATTGACGCCGATGCGGATGGCCTTGTCGTATCGGATGGCCGACTCCACCATTGTCGCGAATTGTGCATCTCGCTTGCGACCTTTACCCACATTGCCCGGATTGATTCGGTACTTGCTGAGCGCCTGGGCGCAGGCTGGAAAGTCCTGCAGCAAGGTATGTCCGTTGTAGTGGAAATCGCCAATCAGCGGAACGTCAATGCCCATGCGATCCAGCTGCTCTCGGATATAGGGCACCGCCTGGGCTGCTTCAGGCGTGTTGACCGTGATGCGGACCAACTCCGAACCCGCTATAGCCAATTCCTTGACCTGTATGGCCGTGGCAATGGCGTCGGCAGTGTCCGTATTGGTCATGGACTGAATGCGCACGGGGGCGCCACCACCCACGGTGACCATCCGCGTCCCCCAAGAAATTTTGGCCTGGCGAGACACTCTCCTGCCAGGTTGAGCCGCCTCGATCAGTGGAATCTCAGCCATGGGTTTTCGCGCTCCTCAATTCAACTCCACTCTGGCAACGTTGTCCCGGGTTGAGCTGGAAAAATCAACGGCCCGCCCTTTGAAAAAGACTTGTGTCGCCTTCGCATTTCCAATTTTCAGTCGCAGCGGCAACTCGGCGCTGATCTTGAGGGACTCCGAAGGTTGAACCACTTTGGACAATACTTCCTTGCCTTGTCCATCCAAGACCTCCACCCACGAGGCCTCCTGGGTTGTGATCAGCAAGCCTGGAAAGGCGTCTGCGGCAACTTCGGCAAAAACGGTCTCCACAGTGGCGGAAGAGGACGACACTGAAGGCGCTGATGCGGCCGCCGAGGACGGAACCGCCGAAGAGCTAGCCGCAGTCGCCGAGCCGCCGATGGGCTCTGCACTCCGGTAATTGACCACCAGCGCAACCAGGACAACGACCACGACGATGCCCGCCACCAGCCATAGACCCTTAAGACGCGCGCCATCCAATACCGAATGCCAACGTACGGTTCGGTCACGAAAGGGAGTTTGCAAACCCTGACCAATTTTCTCCAGGGTTCGACCCTCGGGTTTGGGCAAATGTGCCAACACTTCCGTTGCATCCACATTCAAATGGCGACATACGGACAAAGCCAGAGACCGCACAAACACAGGATCTGAAAACTCCTCGAATCGGCCCTGCTCCAACGCCTCCAGCCGAGCCACCGAGATCTTCAACTTACCTGCCAAACTCGCCAGATCAATCCCACAGCGTTCCCGCGCGATTCGCAAGGGGCTCGCACGGGGCGCGCCGTGGGGTGCTGCCGCGATAGAAGCAGGATCATCTTGCGTCATGAAAGGTCACTCCCCTTCAAGATTGGCAGCCGCATGTCATGGACGAGCGGATGCGGTGTCTGAGACCCAACGGATCGGGTGCGCACTCATCCGGTCGTGCACGCCCGTGCGATCACGCACCTCTCCGGCCAACTGCCCGCAGGCCGCGTCGATATCATCACCACGTGTTTTTCGGATGGTGGTCACAAAGCCGGCGTCCATCAAAATCTTGGCAAAGGCCAGCACGCGATCCGGACTGGACTTCTGAAGTCCGGATCCTGGAAAGGGATTGAACGGGATGAGATTGAACTTGCAATGGACAGGGCCGGCCGAGTGGATGCTGTCGCCTCGAACACACCGAACCAATTCCTGGGCATGCGCCGGCAGATCATTCACGCCTTCCAGCATGCAGTACTCGAAGGTGATGAAATCCCTGGGAGCGACTTGCAGGTAGCGGGCGCAGGCATCCATCAAGTCTCGAAGCGGATGTTTCTTATTCAAGGGGACCAAATTGGATCTCAGCGCGTCATTGGGTGCGTGCAAAGACACTGCCAAGGCTACCGGACATTCCTGACCCAGGCGATCCATCATGGGCACCACGCCTGAGGTAGATACGGTGACCCGGCGTCGGGACAAACCATAGGCATGATCACTCAACATCACCCGCAAAGCGGGGATGAGTGCCGAAAAATTTTGCAAGGGCTCGCCCATGCCCATCATGACCACATTGTCGATGGCGCGTTCACCTTCCTTGAGGTCTCGCATTCGCCGCAAGCGATGCTCCACCCACCAGACTTGCGCGACGATCTCGCCGGTGGTGAGATTGCGACTGAAACCTTGGTGACCGGTGGAGCAAAACCGACATCCCACGGCGCACCCCGCCTGGGATGACACGCACAAGGTGCCTCGATCAGTTTCGGGTATGAAAACCGTTTCTATGGCGTTACCGGCACCGACATCAAAGAGCCACTTGATGGTGCCGTCGGCTGAGCACTTCTCCGACAGAAGCGTCAGCGGTTCAATGCGAGCGCACTGCTGCAATTGCACCCTGAATGTCTTGGCCAAATCGGACATGGATGCAAAATCAGCCTCGCCCTTTTGATGGATCCAGCGAAACAACTGGACGGCCCGGAAGCGCTTTTCGCCCAGGTCTGCGCAAAACCGGATCAGCCCGTCGAGATCGAGATCGAGCAGGTTGACCACGGCTTCAAAGGAGCGTCAACGGCTGCAGATATCCATGGCGGGGAAGAAAAACGCCACCTCTACAGCAGCGGTCTGCTCCCCGTCGGATCCGTGAACGGCGTTGGCGTCGATGCTGTCTGCGAAATCAGCACGGATCGTTCCCTTGTCGGCCTTCTTCGGGTCGGTGGCGCCCATCAACTCTCGGTTCTTTGCAATCGCACCCTCACCCTCAAGCACCTGGATCATCACCGGACCCGAAATCATAAATTTGACCAAGTCGTTGAAAAATGGGCGGGCCTTGTGAACGGCGTAGAACGCCTCCGCCTCGCCGCGAGAGAGCTGCGTCATGCGTGCGGCCACTATTTTCAGACCCGCAGCCTCAAAACGGGCATAGATTTGCCCGATCACGTTTTTTGCGACCGCATCGGGTTTGATGATGGACAGCGTGCGCTGAATGGCCATGAGATTTGACTCCAAAAATACCCTAGATCAGGGTCTTTAAGATAAACCGTTGATTATACCTTGCCGACCTTATTTTCCACGGAGCTGCCTGGAGTATTCCCACTTCTTCAGCGAAGCTGGAGACTGAGCTTATCGCCGCCCGCGACGCCCGCCCCCTCGCCCTCCGGACCGACCCTTGGAATGCAAGGCATCCGCACCGATGAAGCCCGCCGAGGTCTTCA
>CAZCJB010000064.1:0-15322 GCA_964498795.1 uncultured Rubrivivax sp.
ATCAAGGCCATGAAAGAAGAGCTCAAGTGGGTGCGCTCCAACGCCAAGGGGCGTCAAGCCAAGAGCAAGGCGCGTCTGGCTCGCTTCGAGGAGTTGTCAGACGTCGAATATCAGCGCCGCAACGAGACCAACGAGATCTTCATCCCGGTGGCAGAACGTCTGGGCAATGACGTCATTGAGTTCAAGAGCGTGACCAAGAGCTTTGGTGATCGCGTGCTCATCGACAACCTGAGCTTCAAGATCCCGGCCGGGGCCATCGTGGGCATCATCGGACCCAACGGCGCTGGCAAGTCCACGCTGTTTCGCATGATCCAAGGGGTCGAGACACCCGACACGGGTGAGGTGCACATTGGTCAGACGGCCAAGCTGGCGTTCGTGGACCAAAGCCGCGAAAACCTGGCCAACGACAAGACCGTGTGGGAAGACGTGTCCGGGGGCTTGGACAATATCGTCGTCGGTCAGTTTGTCATGCCCAGCCGTGCCTATTTGGGGCGGTTCAATTTCAAGGGCAATGACCAGCAGAAATTGGTGGGCAACCTGTCAGGCGGTGAGCGTGGCCGTTTGCACCTGGCCAAGACCTTGGCCAAGGGCGGCAATGTGCTGCTGCTGGACGAGCCGTCCAACGACCTTGATGTGGAAACCCTGCGGGCCCTGGAAGAAGCGCTGCTCGAATTTGCGGGCAGTGCGCTCGTCATCAGTCACGACCGCTGGTTCCTCGATCGCATCTGTACCCACATCTTGGCAGCAGAAGGCGAATCTCAGTGGGTCTTCTTCAACGGCAACTACCAAGAATATGAAGCCGACAAGGTCAAGCGCCTGGGTGAGGAGGGGGCACGTCCCAAGCGTGTGCGTTTCAAGCCCATCGCTTGAGCGAGCCCTTCACGCATGCCGCCACAGCCACGCGGCGCCTCGCACCCCCGAGGCATCGCCGTGGACGCTGGGCTTGAGCTGGGTGCGGACGGGGTCTTTGAGCCCCCCAGAAAACACCCACTGTCCCCACAGGGCAGGCACGCGTTCATACAGGTGAGGCATGAGCGACACGCCGCCTCCGAGCACGATCACATCGGGGTCGAGCAAATTGATCACGCCCGCCAAGGCCTTGGCCAATCGCCGCGTGTGACGTTCTAACGTCGCCACGCACGCTGCATCGCCTGCTGCGGCTGCCTGAGAAATCTCGCCCGTGGTCAGTTGTTGGCCGGTCACCCATTTGTGGTCACGCGCGATGCCGGTGCCGCTGAGCACGGTCTCATTGCAGCCCCGTTGTCCGCAATAACACGAAAATTGAGGGTCGTCGGCCTCAGCCCAGGGCAGCGGCACATGGCCAAATTCGCCGGCCAACCCATTGGGCCCCGTGAGCACCCGACCATGCACCGCAATGCCGGCCCCATTGCCGGTGCCCAAAATCACCGCGAAGACCACGTCTTGCCCCGCACCTGCGCCATCCGTGGCCTCTGACAGCGCCAAACAATTGGCATCGTTGGCAAAACGCACCGGTCGGCCCAGAGCCTGGGCCAGGTCATGCGCCAGGGGCTGTCCATTCAGCCACGTGCTGTTGGCGTTCTTGAGCAAGCCCTCAGGCGTGAGGCTGCCGGGTCCGCCCAAACCCACGGTCAAGCCCTGCCTTGCAGTGGCCATGTCGGCGGCCTCCACCAGACCCACGAGTGCGGTGAGCGTGGCCTGGTAATCATCCCGGGGTGTGGCAATGCGATGCTCCCACCGCGTGGAGCCATCGGGCGCCAACACCACCGCGTGTATCTTGGTGCCCCCTAAGTCGATCCCCATCGACAGGGATTGCGATGGGGACCTCATCGCAAGGGCTCAGTGCGCTCCATCAACCAGGCCAGGGCGGCACCTTGCACACGGGGCGCCAAACGCTCGCGCACCGTGGCATGGTAGGCATTCAGCCAAGCCACTTCATCTTCACGCATCAGCGTTCTGTCAATGCAACGCGTGTCTATGGGGCACATCGTGAGGGTTTCAAATTTCAAGAAATCGCCAAAGGTGGACCCTTCAGGCGTGGAGGCGGGCACGTTGAGCACGAGATTTTCGATGCGAACGCCCCATTGTCCAGGCCGGTAAACGCCAGGTTCAATGGACGTGATCATGCCGGGCTCCATGGCCATCGTCACCTCCGGAATGGCCTTGCTGATGCTTTGAGGTCCTTCATGCACGTTCAAGAAATAGCCCACGCCGTGGCCCGTTCCATGCCCGAATTCAATGCCCTCGGCCCACAATGGGGATCTGGCCAACGCATCCAGCATGGGGCTCAGCGTACCCTTGGGAAAGACGGCTCGGCTCAGGTTCATCGTTCCTTTTAGCACCAGGGTGTAGTCGCGTTTCATGGCTGCAGTGACCTGCCCGATGGGCCACACGCGGGTGATGTCCGTCGTGCCGCCCAAGTATTGGCCGCCCGAGTCGATCAGCAACAACCCGTCGCCTTCAATGACCGCATGAGCCTCCGGCGTGGCGCGGTAGTGGGGCAGGGCGCCGTTGGCGTTGAAGCCTGCAATGGTGGAAAAGCTCAACCCCACAAATCCTTGGCGGCGCGCGCGGGCGGCACTGAGTTGCTCATCCACCGTCAACTCGGTCAGAGGGGCTTGCGTGGAGGCACTGCCTTGCCGGCGTCGCGCGAGTTCTGCTTCAAACCACGCATAGAACTCACACATGGCGGCTCCGTCCTCGGCCATGGCTTCTCGAATGTGAGCAGCGTCGGCGTCTGACTTGCGGCTCTTGAGCAAGGTGCTGGGGTTGATGGCCTCTACCACCTTCACGGGGGTGGACACCCGTTCGCGCAAGCCCCAGGTGATGCGTCGGGGGTCGACCAAGAGCGTGTCCGTGTCGCTCAAGCGCATCAGTGCATCACCCGCCTTTTCATACGGTTCGACACGCACGCCATCCTGTGCCAATTGGGTCTGGAGGGCAGAAGGAATCTTGCCAGCGCCAACAAATAAGGTGGCGCTCTGGAAGTCCAACAGCAGGTGGGCGAGAAAGACGGGGTTGTAGGTGACGTCGGATCCCCGCAAATTGGTGAGCCACGCAATATCGTCGACCGTGGAAATGAAATGATGGGTTGCGCCGTGGCGTGACATGGCTTCTCGCACCTGCGCCAGCTTTTCACTCCGAGAGGTGCTGGCATGCGGTGGCTGGTGCTCATACACGGGCTGTGCGGGCAAGGAGGGACGATCGCCCCAGATCTCTTGCGCCGCATCCCAATCGGTGCGCAGATGAATGCCCTTGCGTTCCAGCGCGGTTTGCAACAGTTTGGCTGTGGACAAGCTCAATACCTGGCCATCCACCGACAGGGTCTGTCCCGCCTCAAGTTCTTGTGCCAGCCAGTCGATATGCACCGTGGCCGCACCTGTGGCAATCTTGACCAACTCAATGCCACTGCCGCTGAGCTCGCGTTCGGCTTGTTCCCAATAGCGGCTGTCGGCAAACAGCGCGGCACGCTCCAATGTCACCACCAAGGTGCCCATCGATCCCGTGAAGCCCGACAGCCACACCCGGGTCTGCCAGCGCTCAGGCAGGTATTCACTGAGGTGGGGGTCTGCGCTTGGCACGAGCAGCGCGTGAGCGCTGTGCTGACGCAGGCAATCACGCAGCTGTTCGAGGCGAACGCGACGAGTTGAGGTTCGAGTGTCCAAGGCGCAAGCTCCCTGAGAAAGGTGCAATCCTACAGGCCCTGGTCGTGGGCTATTCAAAGCGCTGTGCGCAGGGTCCAGATTTCAGGGAAGAGCACCACATCGAGCATCTTGCGCAGGTAACTCACCCCGCTCGTGCCTCCCGTCCCTCGCTTGAACCCGATGACCCTTTCCACCGTGGTGACATGTCGAAACCGCCACAAACGAAAAGCGTCTTCCAAATCGGTCAGTTCCTCACCCAGCTGGTACAGGTCCCAATGTTCCTTGGGGTGACGATAAACTTCCAGCCAGGCTTGCTCTACTGCCGGATCGGCCAGGTAGGGGCGACTCCAATCGCGCTGTACATGGGATGCGGGGATGCCCAAGCCTCGTCGAGCCAAGAGGCGCAGGCTCTCGTCATAGATCGATGGGGCCTCTAGCGCCGCCAACACCTTGGCCTGCAAATCGGGTCGGTGCGCGTGCGGTTTGAGCATAGCAGGGTTCTTGTTGCCCAGCATGAATTCAATGCAGCGGTACTGCCAACTCTGAAAGCCGCTGGAGTTCACGAGATAAGGGCGAATGGCGCTGTACTCGGGAGGTGTCATGGTGGACAACACGTCCCACGCGTGCACCAACTGTTCCAAGATGCGGCTGACGCGAGCCAGCATCTTGAACGCATCGTGCACTTGGTCGGCTGCGAGCGCACGCATCGCGGCATGGAGTTCGTGCAGTAACAATTTCATCCACAGTTCGCTGGTTTGATGCTGCACGATGAACAGCATCTCATTGTGGTCGCTGGACCGCGGATGCTGGGCCTGGAGTATTTGATCCAGACCCAAATAGTCCCCATAGCTCATGTCTGAGGAGAAGTCGGTCTTGGCGCCTTCTTCGGCGACCACACGCTCGCCGGGGCTGAGCGGCCCGGCAGGGGCATGCGGGCAGGTCATGTCACGCCCGATCTCGCAGCAAAGCGGGAGTCCCGCCACTCACCTGCGTCGAGCACCTGGCGCAGATGCTCCACGGCATCCCACACGTCCACGTAGCGCAGCGTCAGGGGTGTGAAGCCGAACCTCAGCACATCCGGGGCTCTGAAGTCGCCGATCACGCCCCGGGCGATCAAGGCTTGGATGATGGCGTAGGCCCCGTCGGCGCGCGTCATGCACACTTGGCTGCCTCGCACCGACGGCAGCGTCGGCGAGGTGATCTGCAGCCCGTGACCTGCGCATCGCTGCTGCACCAGCTGCGCAAAGAGGTCGGTCAATTGAAGTGACTTCTTGCGCAGGGCCACCATGCCTCCTAAGGGCTCAGCGGCCAGCACCGTGTCGACACCACATTCCAGTGCGGCCATCGACAAAATGGCCGGCGTGCCGCACAAGAAGCGACGAATCCCGGATGAGGGTTGATAGTGGGGTGTGAATTCGAACGGAGCCGCATGCCCAATCCAGCCCGACAGCGGTTGCCAAAACCGATCGACATGGCGCGGATGCGCCCACACGAACGCGGGCGCGCCCGGACCCCCATTGAGGTACTTGTAGCCACAGCCCACTGCAAAGTCTGCATCGCAGCCCTTCAGATCCACCGGCACGGCACCGCAGGAGTGCGCCAGGTCCCAAAGGGCCAAGGCGCCGGCTTGGTGTGCCGCTTGTGTCAGTGTCGCCATGTCATGCATGAGGCCGGTGCGGTAATTGACGTGGGTGAGAAAGAGCAGTGCCACGTCGCTGCCGAGTCGACCCGCCAGCTCATCGGGGTGGTCCACCAGCACCAACTCCAGGCCTTGCACCTTCGCGAGGGACTCGGCCATGTACAGGTCGGTGGGGAAGTTACTCCGCTCGGATAGCATCACGCGTCGTGCGGGTGCATCCGCGCGCGCGATTTGCAGGGCCGCACTCAATACCTTGAACAGATTGACCGACGTCGAGTCGGCCACCACCAATTCACACGGCGCGGCTCCCACCAACCGAGCGATCTTGTCGCCAATGCGCTGGGGCAGATCCATCCAACCCGCCGTGTTCCAACTGCGAATGAGGTCTTGTCCCCATTCCTGCTCGACCACCTCACGCACGCGGCTCGAAGTGGTTTTGGGCAACATCCCCAGAGAGTTTCCGTCCAGATAGATGGTGCCCTCAGGGATGACAAATTGCTCCCTCAATGGGGCCAAGGGGTCTGACCGATCCCAGGTCAAACAGGCTTCCCGTGTGACAGTGTTTGTCGTCATGCAAGTTCTCGCAACACGGCACGGACCGGCGATGCATCGGCCAGGAGCCAGCGCAGGGGCAGTGCTATCAGTTCGTAATCGCCCGCAGGCACATCATCCAAGACCAGATTTTCCAACACCCGCAGATCGCGCTGTCGCAAGACCTGGTGGCTGGCCAGTGTCTTGCTGTCGGCGGGATCGATGCTGGCGGTGTCGATGCCCACCAGTTTCACGCCCCGGTCGGCCAAGGCTTGCAAGACGTCGGGTGCCAGCGACTTGAAGTGAGGATCCCAATGATCGACTGCCGAGCGCGAGGTGGTGCGCACCAGCACGCGCGCGGGCACACCCGCGCAAGCGGGCTCGATGTCATTCCAGTGCACCAGGGGGCTCTCAGTTGGGGGCGCATGAATCACCCGGCAAAGGCCCAAGTAAGGGTCCAGATCCACCTGGCCGATCGCGGCGGCATCTGCCTGGTAGTGCAGCGGCGCATCGGCGTGGGCCCCTACATGCGGGCTGAGCGTGACGGCGCTGACATTGACGGGGCAGCCGTCGCCCAAGGTCCAAGTCCATCGCTGTTGAAAGGGCGTGTCTCCAGGGAAGACGGGAGATCCTGGGAACACCGCGGGCGAAATGTCCCACAGGCGGCGTGGAGGAGGGTGGCCCACTGTATTCATGGTGGTTGCATCGGGCGCAGAGAGATTGCAGACAGATCGCAGACAGATCGGAGCAAGGGTTTCTCGGAATCAGGTTGAGCTTGCTTGAAATTGGTTTAGATGTAAAGTATTTCGAAGGAGATTTCGATGACATCGATCGACACCTTCGCCAAAGACCGCTTGCCCGCTCCCGCTGATCTTCCCGAGTTCCTCTTTGAAGGCCCCGGTCTGCAGGCGCCCCACCGGCTGAACATCACGCATTGGCTGCTCGATGAGCGCGTGGCGCGAGGGGACGGACATCGTTCATGCCTCATTGGCGCGGATGGCACGAGGTGGAGCTATGCCGACCTGCAGCGGGAGGTCAATCGAATTGCCCAGGTGTTGGTGGAAGACTTAGGGCTCATCCCCGGTCAGCGGGTGCTCCTGCGGGGCGCCAACTCACCGCGCTTGGCGGCTTGCTTTTTGGCCGTGTTCAAAGCGGGTGGGATTGCGGTGGGCACCATGCCCTTGCTGCGCGCCAAGGAGCTGGTGGCCATTATCGAGAAGGCTGAAATCACGCACGCCTTGTGCGACGCCCGTCTGGCTGAAGAACTGACGCTGGCTCAACAACAGGTCAAAACCCTGCGGACCGTCTTGTGCTTCAACGGTGCCGCCCCCGATTCGGCTGCGGGGTCTGTGGGCAAGACGCTTGAGTCTTGCGCCTCGACCAAATCAGGGGTGTTTACCGCTTTTGATAGCGCCGCCGACGACATTTGCCTCATGGCTTTCACCTCCGGGACCACGGGGCAGCCCAAAGCGGCCATGCACTTCCATCGCGACCTGTGGGCGGCTTGTCGGTGCTGGCCAGTCCACGTGCTCAAGGCCACCGCCGACGATGTGTTCATTGGCAGCCCACCCTTGGCCTTCACCTTCGGTCTCGGAGGTCTCCTGATCTTCCCCTTGTCCATTGGCGCCTCCGCGGTGCTGATCGAAAAAGCCAGCCCTGACGTGCTGCCCTTGGCGGTCGCGACCCACAAGGCCACCGTGATGTTCACGGCGCCCACCTCGTATCGCGCCATGGCGGCACCCCTTGATGCGAAAAGGGGGGTGGATGGGTTGTCGTCTCTGCGCAAGTGCATCAGCGCGGGTGAGGCGCTGCCGGCAGCTACACGCAAGCTGTGGAAGGATGCCACGGGCATCGAGATCATCGATGGCATCGGCTCCACCGAGCTGTTTCACATTTTCATCTCAGCCGATGAGGCCCATGCCAAGCCCGGCGCGACCGGGGTGCCTGTGCCAGGCTATGTGGCCGCCATTCTGGACGGTGAGGGGCGACCCGTAGAGCCTGGACAGGTCGGGCGCTTGGCCATCAAAGGCCCCACAGGGTGCAAATACCTGGATGACCCACGTCAGTCGCAGTACGTGCAACACGGTTGGAATCTCACTGGGGATGCCTACCTGGTCGATTCCGAGGGCCAGTATGTGTACCAGGCTCGCACCGACGACATGATCATTTCGGGGGGGTACAACATTGCTGGGCCTGAGGTGGAAAGTGCGCTCATGCTCCATCCGGCGGTGGCCGAGTGTGGCGTGGTGGGTGTGCCCGACGAAGAGCGCGGCCAGATTGTCAAAGCCTTTGTAGTCTTGCGCCCAGGTAATGCCGCAGATGAGGCCATGGTGCAGGCCTTGCAGAATTTTGTGAAGCAAACCATTGCGCCATACAAGTACCCCCGAGCCGTAGAGTTCCGGACTTCTTTGCCGCGCACCGAAACCGGCAAGCTGCAGCGCTTCAGGCTACGCCAGGGGGGTTGAAGTTGCGTGCCCTGCTCTCAGGAGATCTCCATCGATGAAAGTTCTTCAACCTCCGGGATGGGCGTCCCCCAAAGGCTATGCCAATGGGGTGGCGGCGCAAGGTCTGCAGGTGTTTGTGGCCGGACAGATCGGCTGGAACGCCAAGGGACAATTCGACAGTGACGACCTGGTTTCGCAGGTTGAACAGGCACTCAGCAATATTTGCGCTGTGCTGGCGCAGGCCGGTGCCCAGCCCCATCACATCACCCGCATGACCTGGTACGTGGTGGACAAAAAAGAGTATCTGCAGCGAGGCCGTGAGATTGGAGCTGTTTTTCGCCGACTCATTGGCTCCTATCAGATTGCCATGACGGCCGTGCAAGTCACGGCGCTCATGGAAGACCGAGCCAAGGTGGAGATTGAGGTCACGGCCGTCGTTCCCCCTTCGGTCACGACCTCACCACCGTGACCGTGCATTGCGCCTGCGCCACCACTTGTGAGCTGACGCTGCCCAGGTAGCGCCGCAACCCCGAGCTGGCCCGGGCACCCATGACGATGTGGTCCACCTGGTTGCGTTCGGCGAATTCCACCAAGGCACTGGCGGCATCGGGCGCCTCGAGCACATGGAAGGTGAGCCGACCGTCGTCCAGCGCCAAGGCCTGCTCGATGGGGCGGGCCCAGTGCTTCAGGCCCACCAACAGGCCTACATGCAGGCTTTGACCCGAGTCATCGACCAAGGTGTCCATGCCGATGCGCGCGGTCTTCATCACACCCACGCAGGCCAAGCGGGCTCCGGGTTCGGTGGTCAAAATGCGTCTCACGGTCTCTTGCAGGGCCTCGAGCAAATCATCAGCGGCGTTGTCCACATCCACCGCAGCCATCAAGATAGGACTGCGCATCAGGCGTGTGGCGACACTTTCCGTCGACAGGCGCTCGGGTTCATGGCCAAAGGCCATGAACCGGCGCTTCCACTGCGCCCACCATGACGACTTGTCATCGCGATGAGCCCTGCCGGTGAGCACCACTTGCAAGGGATTTTGCAAAGCCATGGCCAGTTGGGCAGCACTTTGCCAACGCTGCGCCACCTCCACTTCCAAGCACTTCAAGATGACTTCCTGAAGCCAGTCGGGGCAGTCTTGACGCAGTCGGCGCGGCGGCACCGGATCGGCATAGAGCCGGCGTCGCAGCCCGCGCACCGATTCAGGAGCACCAAACGGACGTGCGCCCGTGGTGAAGTGGTACAGCATCACACCCAAGGCGAAGATGTCGGATCGCGGATCGTTGCGAACGAACTGCACTTGCTCGGGCGACATATACGGTCCGGTGCCCATGGGCAGCGTGAACTCTTCGTCCAAGAGGTCGGGCAGATGATCATGGCGCGACAGCCCAAAATCCACCAACACGGCAGTGCCGTCGGGCCGCATCATGATGTTGCTGGGTTTCACATCCAGATGCACCAGATGCTGCTTGTGCAACTCATGCAGCGCCACGGCCACGCGTGAGCCAATCTCAATCACCTCGTCGATGGGCAAGGGCGCTTGATCCAATTTGGGCCGCAAAGACACGCCATCGATGCGCTCCATCACGATATAGGGGTGATCGGTGAAATCACCGCGTGCCACGAACTTAGGCACATGTGGACCGCTGAGCATGGGCATGATCATCTGCTCCAGCTCAAACCCCACGATGGTGGCTGGATCTTCGCCTCCCTTGATGCGAGGGATCTTCATGATCAGGGGCACGGCCGCCTCGCCATCCACGGGCGTCACCGACCACAAATGAGCCATGCCGCCGGTGTGCAGTTTCTCCTGCAGACGCCACCCATCAATCACTTGGCCGACTTCGACCGGTTGACGGATTTTCCGTTCTCCCGAGTGCTCAACGTCCATGACGCAAACGGTGGGCAAAAGCTGCGGGCAAACCCGCGTTCAAGATCTTGGTAGCGGCAGCGTCATGGTCATAGGGCACCCGCCAAAACGTCAGCGCAAAGTCCTGCGTGTCGTAGGTGGCGTAACAAGCGGCGGGGTTGCCATCTCGCGGTTGTCCTGCCGCGCCCGGAATCACCAGCCATTGGCGCTGTGGCATCAAAGGCACGGGCGTGCTCGGAGAGGGTGTGAATTCCCCCAATTTACCCAATCGCGACAGGTGGTAGAGCATGGGCGAATGCGTGTGGCCACAAAACACCACCCGTTGCGCCGTAGCCTGCAAACTGCGTCCTGCGTCAGTCCGACTCTCGATGTAACCCCACAGGGCTGGAGCATGGGCGTTGGCGTGCACGAAATGCAGGTCGGACTCTTTGTATTCCAGCGGCATGTCAGCCAGGAATGTCAGCTGATCCGCCGTCAGTTGACGCTGGGTCCAAGCAATCGCCTGCTGCACTTCATCTCGCATCGTGGCTGACGCCGAGGTGACGACTGCGTGATCGTGATTGCCACGCACCGCCAGGGCGCCTCGAGCCATTTCCTCGCGCACCCAATCGACCACCCAACCCGGATCTGCACCGTAGCCGACCAGGTCTCCCAAAAAGACGTAGCGGTCGACCTTTTGCTGTTGAGCGTGGACACGAATGGCCGCCACCGCCTCGCGGTTGGCGTGCAGATCCGTTACCAAGGCCAGCTTCATGCGGGCAATCAAATTCTTTCAGGCTTACCCGTCAATCAGCGCCGGGTCCCAGGCGAAGACCTGTTGCTGCTGCTCGCCCAGGCCGTTGATGCTCAAGCGCATCACGTCGCCGTGCTTTAAAAAAACAGGGTGGGGTTTGATCCCCATCCCCACACCGGGCGGCGTGCCGGTGGTGATCAAATCCCCCGGATACAGCGTCATAAAGCGGCTCACATAAGACACCAAATGCGCCACCCCGAAAATCATGGTGCGCGTGCTGCCTTTTTGGTATCGATGGCCATTCACCTCCAGCCACATGTCCAGGTTTTGTGGGTCCGCCACTTCGTCGGCGGTAACCAGCCATGGGCCCACGGGGCCAAATGTGTCGCAGCCCTTGCCCTTGTCCCAGGTGCCTCCGCGTTCTATCTGGTACTCCCGCTCTGACACATCGTTGACCACACAATAGCCAGCCACGTGTTTCAAGGCGTCGGCTTCGCTCACATAGCGCGCGGTGCTGCCAATCACCACCCCGAGTTCCACTTCCCAGTCACTTTTTTGGGATCCTTGAGGCAGCACCACCGGGTGGTTGGCTCCCACCGCGGCGCTCACCGGTTTCATGAAAATGATGGGCTCTTTGGGGATGGGCAGGTTGGATTCCTCAGCATGGTCCGCATAGTTCAAACCGATGCAGATGAATTTGCCCATG
This sequence comes from uncultured Rubrivivax sp., assembly GCA_964498795.1. Taxonomy (GTDB): domain Bacteria; phylum Pseudomonadota; class Gammaproteobacteria; order Burkholderiales; family Burkholderiaceae_C; genus Rubrivivax. The sequence goes on from CAZCJB010000064.1 coordinate 11,545, forward strand.
CCCCCCCAAGGCACGTCGAGTCGCTGAGCAGCCACCACCGGCAAGGTTTTCACATCCACCGAGCGCAGGGCTGACAACCCGGCTGGTGACAAGGTGTGGGGCGTGATGTCGGGGATCAACCCAGACAGGTCGCGGACTTGGCCTTGGGCATCCAGCAGACCCGGGCGCGATTGGCCCTTGGGGCCGTGACGTAGGAGTTTCATGTCAGTGCAGTGGTGAGGTTGAAGTGAACGGTGGACAAGGCTTGGGTGATGTCGGTGCGGGTCCTAGTTGGACCAGCCCCCGTCAATGACCTGGGTGGTGCCGGTGGTGAACGACGACTCGTCGCTCGCCAAGTAGACCGCCAGCTGGGCGATTTCTTCAGTACGACCGAGACGTCCCATGGGTTGTCGGGCCACGAAGGCGGCTTCGACGGCCTCCAGACTCTGCCCCGACGCACGCGCTTGAGCCTGCATGCGATCGCGTAACGAGGGAGACTCCACGGTCCCTGGACAAATGGCGTTGCAGCGAACACCTTGCGTGATGAAGTCGGCCGCCACAGATTTGGTCAGGCCAATCACCGCCGCCTTGGTCGCGCCGTAAATGAACCGATTCGGAGCGCCTTTTATGCTGCTGGCCACCGAGGCCATGTTGATGATGGAGCCACCCCCTTGAGCCAACATGCCCGGCAAAAAGGCCCGGATGGTGCGGGCCATCGAGCGCACATTCAGCTCAAAGGCAAAAGCCCACTCGTCCTCCGTGGCATCCAGCACCGTGCCCGCGTGCACAAAGCCTGCACCATTGAACAGCACCTGCACCCCGGGGTGGCGCCGTGCGGCCTCGGCAATCGCGGCAGCATCGGTCACATCCAGCAGTTCCGTCGTGCAGCCGCAGGCTTGTTTCAAAGTGGCCAGCGCTTGCGCATTGACATCGGTGGCGATCACTTGAGCGCCTTCGCGGGCAAAGGCCAGCGCGGTGGCGCGCCCAATCCCTTGTCCAGCCGCCGTGACGAGCGCCTTTTTGCCATGGAGTCGAAGTTCAGACAAGGAATCCTCCTGCCATCCAAGATGGGATCTTGATGCTCAGCCGCGGCCCACGAAAGGCATTTTGGTGGCCATGACGGTGGTGAACAGCACGTTGGCGGTCAGGGGCAATCGCACCATGGCCATGAAAGTGTCCACCACCGCCGACATGTCCATCCTGGGTTCAGGTCGAACGCTGCCGTCCGCCTGTTTGACGCCTTGCGCCATGCGCTCGGTCATGTCGCTGGCGGCGTTGCCGATATCAATCTGCCCGACGGCGATATCAAAAGGGCGACCATCGAGCGAGGCGGCTTTGGTCATGCCGGTCACTGCATGCTTGGTGGCGGTGTAGGCGATCGAACCGGGCCGAGGGGTGGTCGCCGAAATCGATCCATTGTTGATGATGCGGCCCCCCTGGGGACTTTGATCGCGCATCAGCTTGAAGGCCTGCGACAGCGCATAAAACATCCCGTTGAGGTTGATGTCCACGCCCTCGCGCCACTCATCACCGGTCAGTTCATCGGGCGAGCAGCCCCGGGAAAAAATCCCGGCGTTGTTGAACAGCAAGTCCAAGCGACCGTGGCGCTGGCGGATGGCCGAAAACAGATCCACCACCTCTTGCTCCCGCGACACGTCACACAGGTGCAACCATCCTCTTTGCGCGGCGTCCCCAGCACCCTCGAGGGTCGCTTGCAGGGTGTTGGCGTGTCGTCCGGCCAACACGACGGTCCAACCGTCCTCCAACAGGGCCGTGGCGCAGGCTCGACCAATGCCACCTCCCGCGCCAGTGACGAGCGCAATCTTGGACATGAAATCTCCTCCCTGAGAGCTTGGGCCTATTATCTCCCCCATGGACACGTTCACCCAAGTCATACTTTTCACCGACATCGATGGCCGTGCGAGATTTCGAGAGCGGCACATCCCCTTGAGCGAGGGCACGCCGGCTTCGCGCCTGTCATGCTTTCAAGCGGCGTCGGGACTTCAGCTCAGAAGAAGCCCGGTGGGCTTTCGCAGCGATTTTCATTGCACGGGCATTCCGCAATGGGTCTTCATTTTGGAAGGTCACATGGAGATTGGCTTGCAAGATGGCACGTCACGCATCTTCGGTCCTGGCGCACATTTCTACTCTGCCGATACCTTGCCCGAAGGGCACCGCTTCGACCCCCAAGTCCATGGCCATTGGAGCCGGCAGGTGGGGCCGGATCCCCTGGTCACCGTATTTGTACGAGCGCCGCTGGATTGATGGCGAGGATGCTGGAACACTTACCCGTCATCGCGAGAAGCACCCCATCCGTCATCGCGAGGAGCCCCTCATCCGTCATCGCGAGGAGCGCAGCGACGCGGCGATCTCCTCAATCACGGCGCTGTCTGCGCACGGTGACCCTCAGCGCACCTGCCCCAGCAAAAGCAACTCCATCAGGGCCTTTTGCACGTGCATGCGGTTCTCGGCCTCGTCCCACACCACAGACTGCGGTCCGTCGATCACCTCGGCTGTAACCTCTTCTCCGCGGTGGGCGGGCAAGCAATGCATGAACAGGGCTTGGGAGTCGGCCACCGCCATCATTTCTTCGTCGACGCACCAGTCCACAAACGCCTTGAGCCGCTCTTCATTTTCGGCCTCATAGCCCATGCTGGTCCAGACGTCGGTGGTCACCAAGTCGGCGCCAGCACAGGCATCCAAGGGATGGTTGAACACTTCATAGCACTTCGAATCAGCCACACCGGCGATCTTCGGATCGACTTCGTATCCACTGGGTGTGCTGACATGCACTTTGAAGCCCAGAACCTCTGCGGCCTGCAGCCAGGTGTTGGCCATGTTGTTGCCATCGCCCACCCAGGCCACCACCTTGCCCTCGATGGAGCCTCGGTGCTCTAGGTAAGTGAAGATGTCGGCCAGGACTTGGCAGGGGTGATACTCGTTAGTGAGTCCGTTGATCACGGGCACGCGCGAGTGAGCCGCAAAACGCGCGATCTTGGCTTGCTCGTAGGTGCGAATCATCACGATGTCGACCATGCGGCTGATGACCTGTGCGGTGTCCTCAATCGGCTCGGAACGCCCAAGATGGGTGTCGCCCGTGGTCAGGTTCACCACGGAGCCGCCTAGCTGGTACATCCCGGCCTCAAAGCTCACACGCGTGCGGGTGCTGGCCTTTTCGAAGATCATGGCCAGGGTGCGATCGGTCAGCGGCTGGTACTTCTCGTAATTCTTGAAGCGCTGTTTGATGACGCGGGTGCGTTCAAACAAATGCAGCAGTTCGGCCCGACTCAGATCTTTGAATTGCAGAAAATGTTTCACAGGAACCGATGGAGCGTTCACGATCTGGGCTCCGCCAAGAAACTCTTGATGAGTGGCGCCAGCCGGTTCACGACCTCGGCCGCTTCCTCGTGCGTCATGATCAAGGGCGGTACGATGCGGATGACGCTGTCGGCGGTCACGCTGATGAGCAACCCGGCCTCGGCTGCACGTCCCAGCAACACGCCGCACGGGCGGTCCAACTCCACGCCGATCATCAGTCCGGCGCCTCGAATCTCTTTCAGACCCGATTCGCCTGCCAGAGCTTGTTGCAACCCCTCGCGCAGCGCTTGACCCACCGCCGCGGCGTTTTTCAGCAAGCCATCTTCTTCCATGATGCGAAGCGTTTCCACCCCCGCACGCATGGCCAGAGGATTGCCACCAAAGGTAGTGCCGTGATTGCCAGGCCCGAGCACGGAGGTTGCTTTGGGGCCCGTGACCACCGCCCCTATGGGCACGCCCGATCCCAAGCCCTTGGCCAGTG
>CAZCJB010000065.1:0-15112 GCA_964498795.1 uncultured Rubrivivax sp.
GGTCCACCTTGGAGGGGTCCTTGCCCGAGAACGCGCCACCGCCGTGCGGGCAGGCGCCGCCGTAGGTGTCAACGATGATCTTGCGACCCGTCAGACCGCAATCACCCTGGGGACCGCCAATCACGAAGCGGCCGGTCGGGTTGACCAGGTATTTGGTGTCCTTGAGCCACTCTTTGGGCAACACGGGCTTGATGATCTCCTCGACCACCGCTTCGACGAACTCGGGCTTCATCTTGGAGCCCAAGCTCCACTCGGGGGCATGTTGGCTGGACAACACCACGGTGTCGATACTGTGGGGCTTGCCGTCCACATAGCGCATGGTGACCTGGCTCTTGGCGTCCGGGCGCAGGTAGGGCATGCGGCCGTCCTTGCGCAGTTGCGCCTGACGCTCCACCAGGCGGTGGGCGTAGTAGATCGGCGCAGGCATGAGTTCGGGGGTTTCGTCACAGGCATAGCCGAACATCAGCCCCTGGTCGCCAGCGCCAGTATTCAGGTGGTCATCGCTCGCGTGGTCCACGCCTTGGGCGATGTCATTGCTTTGCTTGTCGTAGCAGACCATCACCGCACAGCCTTTGTAGTCGATGCCGTAGTCGGTGTTGTCGTAGCCAATGCGCTTGATGGTGTCGCGCGCGACTTGGATGTAATCCACCTGCGCGTTGGTGGTGATTTCACCGGCCAGCACCACCAGACCGGTGTTGCACAGGGTTTCGGCGGCCACGCGCGAGCGCGGGTCCTGCGCAAAGATCGCGTCCAGGATGGCGTCTGAAATTTGGTCGGCGACCTTGTCCGGATGGCCTTCGGAGACCGATTCGGAGGTGAAGAGATAATCGTGTGCCACTTGTATGAACTCCAGGTTGAGGTTGAATCGGCGTAGCCGTTCAGGAGGTCCTGGCAAGCGGCGACGCTTTAGCGGAATTCAGTCCACGGCATGACCCGTGAACCGGTGAGTGGCGGACGCCACCCACATCGCCCCGCAAGTTGTCTTTAACTCGGCGATCTCGCGCATTATAGAAAACATGTTGGGTCTGATTCGTTGGTTGTCACACCGCAGCTTGGGGTTTTTGCACCGGGTGGGCGGCTGGGCTGGGTGGTTGACCTGGGCGTTGTCGCCCAGTTACCGCCAACGCCTGCGTGAAAACGCCGAACTGGCGGGGGTGACGGCACGAGACCGACGGGCCAGCGTGGCGCAGGCTGGGCGCCTCATCCTGGAAATCCCCCGCCTTTGGTCTCGAGCCCACGCCGAGCCGATTGCCGACCCCGTGCGCTGGGAGGGCTCAGAGCTGATCGACCGGGCGGTGCAAGAGGGCCGAGGTCTCGTGTTGCTGACTCCCCACATGGGCAGCTTCGAGGTCGCAGGCCAGGCTTATGCCGAGCGCTTTGGTGCCCAGCAACCGATGACCGTGCTCTACCGCCCAGCCCGACAAGCGTGGGTGCGAGCGTGGGAAGACCAAGCGCGGGCCAGACCCCACCTGTCCACCGCCCCGGCCAACGTGGGCGGCGTGCGCCAGCTGTTGCGTGCCCTCAAGCGCGGCGAAACCTTGGGCCTGCTACCAGACCAGGTGCCGCCCGAGGGCCAAGGTGTGTGGAGCCCCTTCTTTGGCAAGCCCGCCTACACCATGACCTTGGCCGCGCGCCTGGTGCATCAGACAGGCGCTGCAGTGCTGTGTCTGTGGTGCGAGCGCTTGCCGCATGGGCAAGGCTACGTGGTGCGCGTATCCCCCATGGCGCATCCCTTGCCTTCGTCCAATGATGGGCCTTTTGACGAAGCCCAAGGGGCTTTGGCCATCAACCGCTCTATGGAGGCCCTGATTCTGCAATGTCCATCGCAGTATCTCTGGGGGTATCACCGTTACAAAACGCCCCGTGGGGCGCCCTGACATGATGGAAATGGGTCCGCGACTGCTGGTGGCCCTGTTGCGCGTGCTGCAGCTTTTGCCCATGTCAGCTCTGGTGAAAGTCGGACGAGGGGTGGGCGCGTTGCTGCACCTGCTGGGTGCGCGCCGGCGTGAAATCGCCCGCCGAAACTTGGCGTTGTGTTTTCCAAGTCTCGATCAGCAGGCGCGAGAGGCGCTGGTGCGGGAACACTTTGCCTTGCTCGGCCGCAGCCTCGTGGAGCGTGCCTTGCTGTGGTACGCCAGCGTCGATCGCCTGCGCGGGCTCATCCACATCGAGGGCGACATTGGTCTGGCCGAACGCAGCGACAAACCGGTCATGTGGTTGGTGCCGCATTTTCTGGGCCTCGAAGTGGCGGGCGTGGCCGTGCAACTCTTCCAAAGCAAGGTGGGCGTGGACATCTATCAGCCGCAGCGCAGCCCCTACTTTGACCGGGTGCTCAAGCGGGGGCGCTTGCGCTTCGGACGGGGCATGGCGTTGCCGCGGGGTGTGAACATCCGACAGCTCATCAAATGCATCAAGGACGGGCATCCGTTTTTCAATATGCCGGACCAAGACTTTGGCGAAAAGGATGCGGCCTTCGTCCCCTTTTTTGGTGTGCCCGCGGCCACCTTGCTCGCCCCATCGCGCATGGCTCGAGCCTTGGACATGGTGGTGCAGCCTGTCATCGTGGACATGCTGCCCAGCGCACAAGGCTGGCGAGTGCGGTTTTTGGATCCGTGGACGGATTGGCCCACTGACGACGCGTGGGCTGACACTGCGCGCATGAATGCCTTCATCGAGTCCCAGATCCTGCGCGATCCGGCCCAATATTTGTGGGTACACAAGCGCTTCAAGACCCGTCCCGAAGGCGAGGCCTCGCTCTATGACGCTCGCCGGTAATTCGGCCCCACAGGTGTCGGCGGATAATCGCAGTCCCATGAAGCTTCGGTTCACCAAGATGCAAGGCGCGGGCAACGACTTTGTCGTGCTGGACGCCACTGCGGTGCCCCTGGCGCTCACCCCCGATCAAGTACGCCATCTCGGTGACCGACGCTTTGGCATTGGCGCGGACCAGATCTTGGTCGTGGAGCGTGCGAGCGCCGAGGCCATGCAGCAGGGTGTGGACTTTGGATACCGCATCTTCAACAACAGCGGCGATGAGGTAGAGCACTGTGGCAATGGCGCACGTTGCTTCCTCCACTTTTTGCGCGAGCGTGGCCTGACACGCAAAGCGCAAGTCCGCGTGCAGACCATGAACCGGGTGATCGAACTGCAGTCACAGCCTGACGGGCGTGTGACGGTGGACATGGGCGCCCCTGAATTCGAACCCTGGGGCGTGCCATTTGACAGCGGGGGCTTGACCCCTGTCATGGAGAACCTCGGAATGCGCTGGCCCTTGCTTCACCCCGCGTTGGGGACCGTGCAGTTAAGCGTGGCGTCCATGGGCAACCCCCACGCGGTCTTGCGCGTCGATGATGTGGAGGCTGCGCCCGTGGCAATGCTGGGGCCTTGGATCGAATCGCACCCTCGCTTTCCTCAGCGCGTGAACGCCGGGTTCATGCAGGTGGTGTCCCCGAATGAGATTCGGCTGCGTGTCTTTGAGCGCGGCGCTGGAGAAACCTTGGCCTGTGGCACGGGCGCCTGCGCGGCGGTGGTGGTGGGCATTCAGCTGGGCTGGTTGCAGCCGCGCGTGGATGTCCATACCCGCGGTGGCCTCTTGACCATTGAGTGGGCTGGCGAGCGTCATCAGGAGGCTTCGGTCTTCATGACCGGCCCGGCGCAAACCGTTTTTGAAGGAGAGATCGAACTGTGAGCAACGGACTGGGGACACAAGGCATCACCGAGCAAGACATCGCGGACTATCTCGCCCACAACCCGGCGTTCTTTGAACGCCACGCGGAGCTGCTCAGCACCATTCAACTGGCCAGCCCTCACGGTCAGCGGGCGGTGTCGCTGCAGGAGCGGCAGATGCAAATGTTGCGCGATCGCATCAAGGGCCTGGAACACCGCATCGTGGACATGATCCGTCACGGACAAGAGAACGTGACCCTGGCCGAGCGCCTCGATCGCTGGGTCCGTTCGATGCTGCTCACGCGCGAGGCGACGGCTTTGCCAGCGACGCTCACCACGCAATTGCAGCATGAGTTCATGATCCCCCAGGCCGCATTGCGGGTGTGGGATGTGAGCGCAGAATTTTCCGGGCAAGAATTTGCCCGTGAAGTGGGCGAAGAAGTGAGAACCTTTGCCGCGGCCCTGAGTGCGCCTTACTGCGGCGTGAACAGCGGGTTTGAGGCGGCACGCTGGCTGGACGAGTCGCATGCGATTCAGTCGCTGGCAATGATCCCGTTGAGAGAGGCGCACCACGGTGTGTTCGGGTTGCTCGTGCTGGGCTCACCCGACCCCACACGTTACAGCGCTGACATGGGCACCGAGTTCTTGGCTCGCGTCGGTGAATTGGCCAGCGCGGCGCTGTCGCGTCTTCGCCGCTGACTTGCTCCAAGCACGTGGCGGAATTCGAAGACTACCTTCAGCATCTGGTCGTAGAGCGGCGGTTGGCCGCGCGCACTGTGGCCATGTACCGCGACGCGCTGAATTTTTTGGCCACTTCGGCCCAGGCGCACCCCGTGCCATTGCGCGAGGTGCAACCCCACCACATTCGGCGCTGGATCGCCCTGTTGCGTGATCGTGGGCTGGGCCCGCGCAGTGTGGCCATCGCGCTGTCGGCCTGGCGGGGCCTGTACCGCTGGTGGGGTCGCATGGGGCAAGTCAGCAGCAACCCGGCCGAAGGCATCAAGGCGCCGAAGGCGCCCAAGCCCTTGCCCAAAGCGCTGTCGGTTGAGCAGGCCGCAGCCTTGGCAGCTTATGAGGGCGGGTCCAGCGACGAGACCTTGCGCCTGCGCGATCATTGCATTGTCGAGTTGCTCTACGGCTGCGGACTGCGCGTGGGCGAACTCGTGGGCTTGGATGTTCGCTCGGGGCGCGATGCCGCGGGTTGGATCGATGCGGCGGACGCCACGGCCCATGTCTTGGGCAAGGGGTCCAAGCGCCGCAGCGTGCCGGTGGGGCAGCCTGCGTTGCAAGCGCTGTCCCAGTGGCAAGCCGTGAGGCCCTTGCTCGCGCGTGCCGACGAAATGGCCTTGTTGGTCAGCCGCCGAGGCACCCGCCTCACGCCCAGCCAGGTGCGCTCGCGCTTGCGGGCCTTGGCCTTGCAGGCCGGCTTGCCCACCCACGTGCATCCACACATGCTGCGCCACAGCTTTGCCAGCCATGTGTTGCAGTCCAGTGGTGACTTGCGCGCTGTGCAGGAGCTGTTGGGCCATGCCCACATTTCCACCACCCAGGTCTATACCAAGCTCGACTTTCAACATCTGGCCAAGGTGTATGACGCGGCCCACCCCCGCGCCAAGCCCAAAGACTGATCTCGCCGCCACCCACACCATGAAAATCATCCGACTGCGCGAAGGCAAGGAGCGCTCCCTGCTGCGCCGCCACCCCTGGGTGTTTGAAGGCAGCATCGAGCGCGGCAAGGCCGATGCGGGCGAGACGGTACGTGTGGAGGCCTCGGACGGTCGCTTCTTGGCCTGGGGGGCCTACAGCCCCAGCTCCAAAATCCGGGTGCGTGCGTGGACGTTTGATGAACACGAGCGAGTCGATCACGCCTTCTTCAAGCGCCGCATCGCCCGCGCGGTGGCTTACCGCGAGCGCCTGGCCGCGGCCAGTGACAGCGTGCGCCTGGTGCACGGCGAGGCTGACGGGCTGCCGGGCCTGATCGTGGATCGTTATGGCGACACGCTGTCGGCGCAGTTCTTGTCGGCGGGCATGGAGCGTTGGCGAGAGGCCCTGGCCGATGTGTTGCTGGGGGCCACGGGGCTGCAGCGCTTGTACGAGCGTTCAGACTCGGGTGTGCGCGCGTTGGAGGGCTTGGAGCCCCGCACTGGATGGTTGCGTGGTGCAGACGCTTCAGACCCGGTACCCCCCGCCGTGGTCACCATCCGAGAACACGATTGGCAGTTGACGGTGGACATTGCCGGCGGCCACAAGACGGGCTTTTACTTGGACCAGCGCGACAACCGCGCGGCCTTTGCCCGCTGGGTGCGCCAATTCGGGTGTGGCAAGGTGCTCAATTGCTATTGCTACACCGGGGGCTTCTCGGTGGCCGCGCTGGCGGGCGGGGCGAAGGAGGTCACCAGCGTGGATTCCTCAGCGCCGGCCCTGGAGCGAGCCTGCGCCCATGTGGCGCTCAACGGCTTTGACGCGTCACGCCACACGGCGCTCGATGCCGATGTGAACCAGTTCTTGCGCCAGCAGATGGCGGCCGGTGCCACTTTTGATGCCATCGTCTTGGACCCGCCCAAGTTTGCGCCCACCGCGTCGCACGCAGAGCGTGCCGCAAGAGCCTACAAAGACATCAACCGCCTGGCCTTCAAGCTGTTGGCCCCGGGCGGCTTGCTGCTCACCTTCAGCTGCTCGGGCGGTGTGGGCGCCGAGCTCTTTCACAAGATCGTGGCCGGGGCGGCCGCCGACGCGGGCGTGGACGCCGCCATCTTGCAGCGCTTGGAAGGGGCGCCCGATCACCCCACCACCATGGTGTTCCCCGAGGGCGAATACCTCAAGGGTCTGGCGCTGGTGCGGATCTGAAGGCGTCAGGCCAAGGGCACGGTCGGCTCAAACTTCGCGCGCTTGACGCTGAAGAAAGCGCGCACATTGCGCACGTTGGCATGCTGCGTGAAGAGTCGCTCCACGACGGCTTGATAGCCGTCCATGTCCTGGGCCCACACCACCAACACCAAGTCCGGCCCGGGCGAGACCCGATAACACTGCTGCACGGCTGGGTCGGCCACGGCCAGATCCTCAAAGGCTTGCAGATGCTCGGCACCTTGGCGGTCCAAGGTCACCTCCACCAAGGCCGTGAGGCTCCCTGGCACGGCTTGGGGGGACACCACCGCCACCACGCGCTCGATCACCCCCTGCTCGGTGAGGCGCCGCACACGTCGCAATGCGGTGGCGGGCGATATCTGCGCCGCTTCGGCCAAGGCTTGGTTGGATCGAGACGCATCGGCTTGCAGCAGGGTGAGCAGCTGCCGATCGACACCATCGAGGAGATCGTTCATGAAAGAATACGGCATTAAATATATTTAAATAGCAGTTTATTTCAAGTAATTAAGTAAAAGAAAGAAAGTTGCAAATTTACATAAAATTCAAAATATAACGACCTTGCCAGATCGTTACGATTTGACATCGTTCGATCAAATGGAGTCCTGCTATGTGCGGCATCGTCGGCGCTGTGAGCGCGCGCAACATCGTCCCCATCTTGGTGGAGGGGCTCAAGCGGCTCGAATACCGAGGCTATGACTCTTGCGGTGTGGCGGTGCATCGGCAAGGTGAGCTGTTCCGAGCGCGCAGCACCGCGCGAGTGGCCGAGTTGCAGGCGCAGGTGGATGCGGACCAGCTCAGCGCTGGCACTGGCATTGCCCACACCCGATGGGCCACACACGGCGCACCGGCGGTGCACAACGCCCATCCGCATTTTTCATCCGGCCCCTCCGCGCAAAAGGGGTCCGCCGCGCAGACCCCGGGCCAGATCGCGCTGGTCCACAACGGCATCATTGAAAACCACGACGAGCTGCGCGACGAGCTCAAAGCCCGCGGCTATGTCTTTGCCAGCCAGACCGACACCGAGGTCATCGCCCACCTGGTGCACCACCTCTACGCTGGGGACTTGTTTGAGGCCGTGCAGCAGGCCACCACGCGCCTGCGTGGGGCCTATGCGATTGCGGTGTTCTGCCGTGACGAGCCGCAGCGCGTGGTGGGAGCCCGCCAGGGTTCGCCCTTGGTGCTTGGCCTGGGCACGGGCGACCATGCAGGCGAAAACTTTTTGGCCTCTGACGCCATGGCCCTGGCCGGTGTGACCGATCAGATCGTCTACCTCGAAGAAGGCGACGTGGTGGATCTGCAGATCGGCAAGACCTGGATCGCCGCGGTTCAACCCGATGGGCGCTATCGAAGCGTGGAGCGTCCCGTTCGCACCGTGCAGGCTCATACCGGCGCCGCGGAGTTGGGGCCCTACCGCCACTACATGCAAAAAGAAATCTTCGAGCAGCCCAAGGCCATTGCCGACACACTCGAAGCCGTGGGTGGCGTCACCCCCGAACTCTTTGGCGACGGGGCCTACCGCGTCTTCAAAGAGGTGGACCGTGTGCTCATCCTGGCCTGCGGCACCAGCTACTACGCGGGGTCTACGGCCAAGTATTGGCTGGAGAGTGTGGCGGCCATCCCCACCAGCGTGGAGATCGCCAGCGAGTACCGCTACCGCGACAGCGTGCCCGACCCCCGCACCCTGGTGGTCACCATCTCGCAAAGCGGCGAGACGGCCGACACCCTGGCCGCACTCAAGCATGCGCGCGCGCATGGCATGCCACATACCTTGACCATTTGCAACGTGGCCACCAGCGCCATGGTGCGCGAGTGCGCGCTGCACTTCATCACCCGCGCAGGCGCCGAGATTGGCGTGGCCTCCACCAAGGCCTTCACCACGCAGTTGGTGGGCCTGTATTTGCTGGCCCTGTCACTGGCCCAGGTGCGGGGCCGCCTGACCGACGAGCAAGAAGCCCAAGCCCTCAAGGCCCTGCGCCACCTGCCCGTGGCCGTGCAGGCCGTGCTGGCCCTGGAGCCGCAAGTCATCGCCTGGAGCGAAGAATTTGCGCGCAAAGAAAACGCCCTCTTCTTGGGTCGCGGCCTGCACTACCCCGTGGCTTTGGAAGGCGCGCTCAAGCTCAAGGAAATCAGCTACATCCACGCCGAGGCCTACCCAGCGGGCGAGCTCAAGCATGGCCCGCTGGCCCTGGTGACGAGCGCCATGCCCGTGGTCACCGTGGCGCCCAACGACGCGTTGCTGGAAAAGCTCAAGAGCAACCTCCAAGAGGTGCGCGCCCGCGGTGGCGAGCTCTACGTCTTTGCCGATGCGGACACGCGCATCGAAAACGACACCGGCACCCACGTCATTCGCATGCCCGAGCACTACGGCCACTTGAGCCCCCTCTTGCACGTGGTGCCGCTGCAGCTGCTGGCGTATCACACGGCTTGTGCGCGCGGGACCGATGTGGACAAGCCGCGGAATTTGGCGAAGAGTGTGACAGTGGAGTGAGGGTCAAGCCTTTGCGACGCTATCGCGCCCAGGTTCAGCCCTTGACCAAGCAAAACGCTGCCAGCTTGTTGCCGTCCAAGTCGCGAAAGTAGGCGCCATAAAACCCAGTGCCGCGTGGGCCAGGAGCGCCTTCATCTTGACCGCCCAAGGCCAGGGCCTTGGCATGCAGGGCCTGCACCTGCTCAGGATCTTTGGCGGCCAAGGCCACCATGGTGCCGTTGCCCACGGAGGCCGCTTGCCCGTCGAAGGGCTTCATCACGCTGAACATGGGTTGATCCGGGCTCTCGCCCCATCCCACCCCGCAATCATGCGGAGTCTCCATCCCGTGAGGATTTCTGATGGGCCGCCAACAACACCTCCATCATTCGCATGAATTCGTCATGCTGGCGCAACGACAAAGGCTCGAGCATACGCTGCTGCGCACGCAGCATGGCCGGCGTCACGTCGCGCAGCAGTTTCTTGCCCTCGGACGTGAGCTCCAAGAGTCGCACTCGACGATCATCGGGGTCGGCGTGACGGGCCAGCAGGCCGCGCGTCTCCAATCGATCGATGACGCCGCCGATGGTGGAGGTGTCAAACCCGATGGTGCGGGCCAGGGTGCGTTGATCAAGGCCAGGTGAATCGGCCACCGCCTGCAGCGCTGCGAACTGCACGGGGGTGATGCCGTAGTCCTGGGTTTCCTCCATGAAGAGCGCCACGCTGATTTGGTGGAGCCGTCGGATGCGATGGCCAGGCAGGTTGGCCAAATCGACTTTCTCGACCTTCTTCTTTGCAGATGTGGCGCTCATGTGGAGGTCTCACTCACAGCGCTGGGCCGATGGTGAGCTCAATCGAGCCCACACCCTGAATACGGCCGACGAGGTGATCGCCAGGCACCACTGCGCCCACGCCTTCCGGGGTGCCGGTGTAGATGAGATCACCGGGTTCCAAGTGATAGAACAACGAGAGGTCGGCGATGATTTCTCGAAGGTTCCAGATGAGTTTGTCGATGTCGGAGCGTTGTTTGACTTGGCCGTTGACTTCCAGCGTCAACTCACCCCGTTCCAGGACCACGCTTTCCATAGGCACGACTTCGGAGCACACAGCGCCTTGCTCAATGTCTTTGCCCAGATCCCAGGGGCGACCTTTGTCGCGAGCCACGAGTTGGAGATCGCGTCGAGTCATGTCCAAGCCGCAGGCATAGCCGTAAATGAGCTCGTGAGCGCGTTCTGCTGGAACCCGAAAGCCGGCCTGTCCCACCACCACCACCAGCTCCATCTCGTAGTGATAGTTTTGTGTGCCGGGTGGATAAGGTACGGTGGCGCCACTGGGCACCAAGGTTTGCGGTGACTTGGTGAAGTAGAACGGCCGCTCTGCGGCCTTGTCCACCGGGCGCCCCATTTCGACGGCATGCGCGTGGTAGTTGCGGCCGACACAGAAAATTCGGTGGATGGGCAAGCGTGATGGCTGGCCGCGTACCGCCAAAGACGCGACAGGGGGCGGATTCCAAAGGTATTGGTTTGAACTCATGGGGTGTTTCAGGCGCGGGTCTCGTACACGCCCAGTTTGCGGTGGAAGGGCGCTTCATCGGCGATGAACAAGAACGCCGCGTGATGGGCAGATGGGTTGGTGAGTGTCACGGCCTCATAGCCCGGCGCGCAGCAGGTGTCGGCCTCTGCCAGATGGAAACTTTGCCCGGCGACCTCGACATGAGCGGCACCTTCGATCACATGAAACACCTGTGACGGCGAGCGTGCCGGCAGCGCAAGCGTTTGTCCGGGTCGAAGCATCAGCGCATAAAAACCCAGGTTGTTTTGGGTGTCTTTGCCAGTCTCGGGGTTGACGTAAGTGACCTGCACAGCTTGCAGGTCGGGTTGACTTTCGCCCAGCGCCACCAACGCTGAGCGGGCTTCGGCCCACGGGTAGCGCAACATGGGGTAAGCCTCGTGGCCGCGCTCATAAACAGGCGTGGGCACGATACCGCCATGGGCATACACCTGGTCACCTCGCCCCGGCTTGACCGATTGGCGTTGACCCTCGATGGCATAGGAGGTTTCCGAATAGTAGATGAGCGGCAAGTCCAGCACATCCAGCCAGACCACCGGTCCGTCGCCTGCATGCTCGTGCTCGTGCCACTGACCTGTGGGGGTGAGGATGAGGTCACCTCGCTCCATGGGGCATTTCTCGCCATTGACCGTGGTGGTGGCACCACTGCCTTCGACCACCATGCGCACGGCATTGGGTGTGTGGCGGTGCGACGGGGCCCACTCGCCGGGCATCAGCAGCTGCATGCCCAGGTACATGGCCGGGCTGGCTTTCATGTTCTCTAGCCCATGGCCGGGGTTGGCCAGCACCAGCACACGCCGCTCGGCCTTGTGCATGGGGGTGAGCTCGCCAGCGCGCATCAGCAAAGGCCGCAGCGTGGCGTACGGCCAGTGAATGGGCCGAGTGTGGCGGGTCGGAATCTTGGGGGGCAAGACCGCGCGCAGATTGGGCCACAGTGGCACCAGATTGAGGCGGGTGAGTTCGTCGCGGTAGTCCTGTGGCAGGTCTTCTAAGCGTCCTAATTCATGCATGGGAATCTCCCTTGAGCGTCAGCCCTGTTGCAGGCAGTTGTCCACATTCCATCCGTAGAGCCATTCCATGGCGTCGTAGAACCTCTCTTGAGATCGGCCTTTCCAGAGGGAGTTGCGCACCAGGCGCTCGACCCCAGCCGCGTGATACAGCCTCCCCATCTCTCGCCCTGATAACACGATGCGAGCCGTTCGGGTGACGCGGTTGTTTTGGTACAGCTGCAGCGCCGCGTCCCAGTCATGGCCGGTCACACGCAAGGCCTCGCCCAGCGTGACAGCATCTTCCATGGCCATGCAGGCGCCTTGCGCCATGTATTGCGTGGTGGGGTGGGCGGAATCTCCCAGTAGGGTGGCTCGGCCGAACACCCAGTTGCCAATGGGTTCCCGGTCGGCGGTGGCCCAGCGCTTCCAGCTCTTGGGTAATTCAATGAGCTGCCGGGCCTTGGGGCAAATGCCTTGAAAGTAGCTTTCCACCTCTTCCTTGCTGCCGTCTGTCACTCCCCACTCCTCTTGTTGGCGGCTGTGGAAGGTGACGACCACGTTGTATTGCTCACCGCCACGCAGCGGGTAGTGCACCAAGTGACATTTAGGACCGGCCCAGAGGCTGGCGGCGTTCCATTTGAGGTTGTCGGGGAAGTCAGCACGGTCGACCACCGCTCGGTAAACGACGTGGCCGGTGACGCGCGGCGGGTCATTGACATATTGCGTGCGCACCACCGATTTGCCGCCGTCGGCACCGATCAAGGCCTGACCCGTCCAGCGCTTGCCATGTTGGTCGATGGCGGTCACCGTCTTGCGGACATCGTCTTGCTCGATACGCTCCACACGGGTGTTGGTGTGAAAGCTGACACGGCCGGTTTCTTGAGCGCCTTCCAACAACGAGCGATGGATGTCCACGCGGTGGATGACGGCATACGGGTTGCCAAACCGCTTGCGAAAGGCCTCGCCGGTCTCCAGTCGACCCACCAAGGATTCATCGATCGCATCGTGCATGACCATGCAGTCGGTGTAGACCGCGCGGCCGCGGGCCTTGTCGCCCACGCCCAAGGCATCAAAGGCATGGAAGGCGTTGGGGCCGAGCTGAATGCCAGCACCAATTTCTCCAATTTCGGGGGCCTGCTCGAGGACCGTCACACTCAAGCCTTGACGCACCAGGGACAGGGCTGCGGCCAGACCACCAATGCCACCTCCGGCGACGATGACGGGCAATTCTTTGGGTGAAGTGCTCATGAATTACCTGGAGTTGGAAGGAAATAGTTAGACGACTGATCGTAAGTATGCTGATTAAATAGCATGTCGCGGCTGAGGGTTTACCCTTGGCGCCGCATACGCAGGTATCGTCTTGTCGTTTGTCTCAGCTTGAGGTTGTGACCTCTAGACTGCACAACACCCCAAGTCAGCCGCGAGTTGTTTTCGATGTCAGATCCACAAAGTTCTTCGCTGTCGGGTGCCGCGAACGCGCGTCCCCTCACAGCATTCGGTCCGAGAGTGGCCGTGGGTGCCTTCATGCTGGAGACCAACACCCACTCGCCCATCGCGACGCGAGAGGAATTCGATCTCAACTTCCATCTGTGCGACCAAGAGTTCGAGCAGGACTGGCGTTTGCCCGCTCCTCGCTCTCCCGGCACGGTGAAGGGATTTGTCCGAGGCATGGACCAGCAAGGGCCTTGGCAGGCGGTGCCGTTGCTCGGTGCCGCCGTGGGCGCGAGTGGCTGTGTGGATCAATCGTTTTTCAACGACGTGGTCGACGGGGTGTGTCGCCGCTTGAAGGCCGCGGGGCCCTTGGATGGCGTCTTCTTGTCCTTGCATGGTGCGGCCGTGGCGACCGAGGATCCCGATCCAGAAGGCACGCTGCTCGAGCGGGTGCGGGAGGTGGTCGGTGCTGACATGCCGGTGGTGTGCACCTTGGATCTGCACGGCAATATCGTGGCACGCATGGTGAACCACGCCAGCGTCATGATCGCCTACCGGACGAACCCCCATGTGGACACGGTGGACAGAGGCCTAGAGGCCGCCGCCGTGATGCGGGAGATGTTGGCAGGCATGAAGCCCACGGCAGCCTTCGTCAAGGTGCCCATGACGCCTCCGTCGGTGACCCAAAACACCGACAAGGGACCTTATGCCGACCTGATCGGTCTCGGACAGCGTTTGGTGGACTCAGATGTTGTCAATGTCTCCATCTTGTCCGGATTCACATTGGGCGACACACCTCGCAACGGGCTCTGCGTGATTGTCACCACCCGCAATCACGCCCAAAAGGCGCAAGCCTTGGCCTGCCAATTGGCCTCCAAAGCCTGGGACGAGCGGCACCGATGGGTGCCGCACCTGACGGCCTTGCCTCAGGCGCAGCGCATGGCCCTGGCATGTGGCAACGATCCAAGCTTGCCTGCGGTCTTGTTTGCGGATGTGGCCGACAACGCGGGCGGAGGGGGTCGAGCCAACACCGTGTGGATTTTGCAGGCCTTTGTCCAGGCGGGTGTGACCGGCTGCGCACTGGGGATTTTTTACGATCCGGCGCTGGCTGCGACGGCGCATCGATTGGGTGTGGGCGCGGTGTTTCAAGCGACCTTCAACAGCCAGGAAGATCACCCCTTGTCGGGGCGCTTTGAGCATGAGGCCCAAGTGGTGGCGCTGCACGACGGGCGTTGTACCGGCCGCCGGGGCGTCGCGGAGGGCCAAACGGTGTGGCTCGGGCCCACGACGCTCTTGCAAGTGGGGGGCGTGCAGGTGGTGGTTGTCTCCGTGCGCCAGCAGTGCAAAGACCCCGTGTTCTTTGAGATGGTGGGCGTGGACTTGTCCAAGGTCCGCAGCCTGATTGTCAAATCGCGCGGGCACTTCCGCGCGGGCTTTGACGAGTTTTTCTCCGATGAGCATATCGTCGAGGTCGATGTGCCCGGATTGACCACGCCGGTGCTCAGCCAGGTGAAGTGGGAACGTATGCCGCGGCCGATGTTTCCCTTGGATCCTGATATGTCATGGACGCCTCCAGATCCCTTCAAGCCCGTATCGCCATGAAGCCAATTACCATGTCCATCCGTTTCCTTGGCGCCTTGCTGTGCGCTCTCCTGACCACTTTGTCTCACGCGCAGGGCTTGACCCTGGGCACCAAGCTTGAACTCAACACCTTGGATCCGCACTTCTTCGCGGCGTTTCCAACAGGGTCTTCACACCCTCAAATATTCGAGCATTTGGTGAACTTGGATGAAAAGCTCACGCTCAGGCCGGGTTTGGCGGTCTCTTGGAAAAACATCGACCCACTGACCTGGGAGGTGCGTTTGCGCAAAGGAGTGGTGTTCCACAACGGAGCTCCGTTCACGGCCGATGACGTGATTTTCACCTGGGAGCGTGTGCCCAATGTGCCCAATTCCCCCAACTCGTTTTCGCAGTACACCCGCAACGTGTCACGTGTGGTCAAGATCGATGACCACACCTTGCACATGAAGACCGCCGTGGTTCACCCGACCTTGCCCATGGACCTGGCCAATGTGCTGATTGTGTCTTCCAGCATCAGCAAAAGCGCGAGCACTCAAGATTTCAACAG
>CAZCJB010000066.1:0-5626 GCA_964498795.1 uncultured Rubrivivax sp.
CCGGGAAGCGCGCCTCGATGCGGCGACCCTTGGGGTTGGCCACAAACGGAATGCGAATAGAGGCCGAGCGATTGCGGGCCGAGTAGGCCAGCTTGACCGGCGCCTCAAAGCCCGGCACCAGGCGCTTGTAGCTGTTGGTCCCTGGGTTCGTGATGGCGTTGAGGGCGCGGGCATGTTTGATGATGCCGCCGATGTAGTACAGCGCAAACTCGCTCAGGCCTGCGTAGCCGTCGCCCGCGAAGAGGTTCTTGCCGTCTTTCCAGATGGACTGGTGCACGTGCATGCCGCTGCCGTTGTCACCCACCACAGGCTTGGGCATGAAAGTGGCCGTCTTGCCGTAGGCATGGGCCACATTGTGGATGACGTACTTCTGCAGTTGCAGCCAGTCTGCGCGTTGCACCAGCGTGCTGAACTTGGTGCCGATTTCGTTCTGACCCTGGCCCGCCACTTCGTGGTGGTGCACTTCGACGGGAATGCCCAGCGATTCCAGAATCAGGCACATCTCAGAGCGCATGTCCTGGAAACTGTCCACAGGAGGAACGGGGAAATAGCCGCCCTTGACGCCGGGGCGATGACCCATGTTGCCACCTTCGATGTTCGCGCCACTGCTCCACGGGGCCTCCTCCGAGCCCACCTTCACGAAGCAGCCGGACATGTCCACATTCCACTGCACTTGGTCAAAGATGAAGAATTCCGGTTCTGGACCGAAGTAGGCCGCGTCACCGAGGCCACTGGCCTTCAGGTAGGCCTCTGCCCGACGGGCCAGCGAGCGAGGGTCGCGCTCATAGGGCTTGCCGTCGCCCGGCTCCAGCACATCACAGGTGAGGATCAGGGTGGGCTCTTCGAAGAAGGGATCGATGTTGGCGGTGCTAGGGTCCGGCATCAACAGCATGTCGGAGGCTTCGATGCCCTTCCAGCCAGCGATGGACGATCCGTCGAACGCATGCCCTGCGCTGAACTTGTCTTCATCAAACGCGGACACCGGCACGGACACGTGCTGCTCTTTGCCGCGGGTATCGGTGAAGCGGAAGTCAACAAACTTGACTTCGTTGTCCTTCACCATTTTCATCACGTCGGCCACGGTCTTTGCCATCAAGGTTCTCCTAGCGCTGCACAGTTATTCAAGAAGTTTGGGGGAGATCCAGCCCGGAAGACGCAGCCTGGACCGCGAAAAATGAGATCTGGACACGCGAAGAATTTAGCAGAAAGTGTGCCGGAGATTTTGTCCCCTGAACCCTGGCAAGCCTGGCCATGAGCGCACCATTATAGTGCATTTAAAGCATCATTAGAGCACCATCTTAGTGCCGCCCCATTTCGGTGCCAAACGCACAGCCCAAACCCTCCAAACCTGACTTCAGCGCCACAAAGGCTTCATCCACCGACCCCTGCCCCTTGACGCCGAGTTCAATGTGCCGGCCCCATTTCGGATGATCCACACTCGGCAGGCTGAAGACCTTGACCGGTGGGAAGCGGCTTTCAATGTCCTCCATCAGCGGCGTGAGCGTGGCCTCCATGCTGCCCAGCACGATGATGGATCGCTCCACCGTCCGATGTCCCCCGTGCAGGTGGTTGTAGGGGCCGTCGAGCAAGGATTCGATCATGGGCCAGGCCATCACCGGAAAGCCCGGCACGAAATGCACATGTCCGATCGAAAAGCCGGGGATCTTGTTGTAGGGGTTGGGGATGATTTGCGCCCCACGCGGGAAGACGCCCATGTTCAGGCGATGCACGTTGTCGGGCCGGCCAGGATCGAACGACTCACCCTTCTCGCGCGCCACATCTTGCATGCGCTCCTCGATCAAGCGCTTGGCCTGAGGATGCAGCACCAGCTCCACGCCCAAGGCGGCCGCCGCACTTTGGCGGGTATGGTCATCGGGCGTGGCCCCGATGCCCCCACATGAGAAAACGAGGTCGCCGCCACCAAAGGCCTGAGCCAGCGCTTCGGTGATGCGGGCTCGGTCGTCTCCCAAGTAGCGGGCCCACGACAGGGCCAAACCTCGAGCCGACAAGAGCTCGATCACCTTGGCCAGGTGCGCGTCTTTGCGCTTGCCCGACAGGATTTCGTCGCCAATGATGATGAGGCCAATTTCCATAGATGTCTGGATATGCAGGTTAAGGGGGCGGCGGCGCCACAGGGATGTCGATCACCTCAGCGGCCACGGCACTGGAGGCCAAGGGCGGCTCGGAGCGCAATCGAGCCAACCGGGCCAAGGTGAAATGGGCAAACCAAAGCGTGCCAAAGGCAAACATGAGGGTGTAGAGCCACACCGACAACACGGCCAGCACCGGGGCAAAGATGAGCGTCAATGCGCCCACCGCCCACAACAGTGATGGGGCGGACCCCAAGAGGCCCACCACCACCCCCATGCCCAGCAAGACCCAACGATGGTCATACAAGATGGTGCGCCGCTCACCCACCTCCGCATGCGCAGACAGGCAATCAAAGGCCATGACGCGAGAGGCCAACCAGCCCCAAATGAGCGGCGGCAAGATCAGGGCCAACGGAGGCACCAGCCACAAAGGCATGCTCAGCAGCAGTGCCAACAGCGCCACCGCCGTGCAGCCCAAGGACCAGGCCAGGCCCTGCCACCACGCCGAGTGAGCGCCTCGGCGCGCCAACTCGGGGAATCGCCTGGAGGCCACCAAATTGACCAAGACCGGCGTCAAGATCCAGGCCACCAACAACAACGACACCACCACAATCACGGGCACTGCAAACGTCACCACGATGAGCGGCGCCACCACGGAGCGAAAGGACTCTGCGCCAATGGCTTGCAGCCATTGCAAAAACGCTGACATCAAGGCCCACTGCTCCAGCCCCTGCCGCACGCTGGTGACTGCAGGCTCCCAATACAGCCAGCCCAGGGACAACACCAAGCCGCCCACCACGCACAGCGGCAATTGCGACCACAAAATCACCCGAGGGTGCAGGCAATAAGCCGCGGCTCTCCAAAAGCTGTCGAGCAGGTCTTTGGACACTTGCGCAGGCTTCATGCGCGGCCCACCAGACGCAGCAAGCCCAGCCACTGTTGGTCCCAAAACCCACGGCCGTAATCGCGGCCTTCATTGGTGCGCGAGACGCCATCGGCATCATCACGAATTTGATCGCGGATGCCGGTGGGTTCATAGCGCCCATCGGTAAGCGCCGTGCCGAACAGGTAGTCCCACCAGGGAAACAACACTGCGAAGTTATGACCGCCCAAGGTGCCCTCACCCTGCGACTCGTGCCCGAGGCCGATGCGGTGGTGCAGACGGTGGTAGGCAGGGCTGACCAGCAGCCGGCCCCACACCGGCCCGAAGGAAAGACGCACGTTGGCATGCGACAGGCTCTCCACCAGCTGCGTGCACACCACCACGGCCACGAACTGACCGGGCTCAATGCCCACCAGCAGCCCCACCATGGCCAGGATGGCACTGCGCAGGACATCGTCGAGCAGGTGGTTGCGTGAGTCACTCCACACCGTGAGTTGCCGTTGACTGTGGTGGACCGCGTGCAATTGCCACCAGGTGTTCAAACCGTGCTGGCCTCGGTGGATGGCGTAATCCACGCCGTCGAACGCGACCAAATACAAGGCAAAGCTCACCCAAGGCAAATCGCTCACACCCGGCCAGATGGCGTCGAGTTGCCAAGGTTGAAACCCTTGCAGCCTGAGCCAGAGGGTGGCTTGATCGATCCACGCACCGAGCGTGAAGAACATGACCACCCTGAAAATTCCCAGTCGGTGAATCGCCGTGTAGACCATGTCCACGCGAACCGCCTGAGGGTCACGCACTGGCTCCACGGGACGCCACTTTTCCAGGGCACGCAACGCGGTGGCCATGACGAATAACTGCGTCAGACCCAACAAGAACCAACCCGTGGCGCCGTACCCCTCTTCTAGCAGATTCCCGAGCCCCAGGGCGAACAAGGCCGGCTGGGTCAAACTTTCAAAGACCCATTGCTGACAATTGCCGAAGAGTTCGATCAGGGTGTCCATGACGATCGCGCAGCCGCGCCGTATTGAGGATGATCGCGCAGCGTTGCAAAGCACAAGCCCTTGGCTTTCAACCCGACGATCAGGGGTTCTAGCACCTGAGGCGCCCAGGCATCTTGACGAGACCAAATGCCCAAGTGGGCAACCAAGATATCACCACCACGGACCTGCGCAAGCGCACGCTGCAAAAGTTGCTGATTGGGGTAACGTTCGCTGGGCAGCTCGTCGCCCAGGAATCCCGCCGCAGACCACCCCACATGGGTGAAGCCACATCGTTGGGCCGCCTCGAGCAGGGATGGCGAGGTTTTGCCCGACGGCGCGCGAAAAATCTTGCCCATGGCTTGTCCGGTCATGGCCGCGAAACGGTGTGCGGGTCGTGCCAAAGTCTCACAGTATTCACGGGCCTCGACTTCTCGAACCTGTCCAGCCTGCGAGCCCATCGTGGGCTTCAGTTTGAAACCCCGGGTCGTGTCCGCCTGCCAGACCTCGTGATCCCAGGTGTGGGAGCCAAAGGCATGGCCCTCCAGCGAGCGCTCGCGCCACCAGGGCGCCCAGGAGTCATCCAGGCTCGAACCGCCCGTGCTTGTCCGTTCATTGGCCAAGAAAAATGTGGCCTTCACCGCCTGGCGGTTCAAGACCTCCGCCACCCAGGGCGCCACCCCCATGTGGCCGGTGTCAAAGGTCAGGTAGACGGGCTTCGCACAGGGCACAGCGGCCACAGACGTGGCACTGGCCACCGTGGCCGACAGTCCGAGCGCCCACGCGAGCACCCATGACATCGGGCCTCGAGAGCGACTGAGTTCAGCGGCGCGGCGCATGGTCGAGTGTCCAGACCCCGTGAGGAGATTTGCCCACCGCCACTTGGCGGATGACTGCGCGTTTCTCGATATCGATCCAGGTCAGTTTGCGCGCCCAGCGTGAACTCACCAGCACGGTTTTCCTATCGGACAGCACTTCCATGCAATCGGGGCCGCCCGGCGCCGGCAACTCCGACACCACACTCAAGGTCTGGGCATCGATCACGCTGATGGTGTTGGCCACACGGTTGCTGACCAGCACATGACGCCCATCGCCCAGCGCGCGAAAAGCATGGGCGCCCTCCCCCGTGGGAATGCGTTTGATGAGCTTGGCTGCGGTGGAAGAGACGTCGTAGACCTCCACGAAGCGATCGCCCGTCAAGCCCACCAGCAGGGTCTTGTCATCTCCCAACAAAAACACGTCGGCCGGCAGGGTGCCCGTTTTGACCTTCCAGCGCACGGTCTGCGTGGCCAAGTCGATGGCCATGAGCTCGTGGCTGTCTTGCAAGGACGCATACACCACCGTGGATTGCGTATCGATGAACAAGTGGCTGGGCGTGCGCGGCGCAGGGATGCGCTTGACCAGGTCAAAGGGCTGCGCAGCCGCCGGGGTCCACCGGTAAATGTCCACATGGTTGATACGGTTGGACGCCGTGACAAACCACTTCATGTCCGGCGAAAACCGCAGGTGATAGGGGTCCACGATCTGCCGCACCGTGCGCTGCACCTGCGCGCTCATCGGGTCGATGAAGGTCAGTGAATCGGAAGCCGCATTGGCCACGATCACCGACTTTTCGTCCGGCGTCAGGTACAGGTGGTGCGGCTCCTTGCCGGTGGCCACGCGCTGGCGCTCGG
>CAZCJB010000066.1:5636-14905 GCA_964498795.1 uncultured Rubrivivax sp.
GGTAAGGGTCGGAGATTTGAGTGACCTGCCGCTGCACCTGCGCGGTGATGGGGTCGATGAACGTCAAGGTATTGCCCAGCGCGTTGGCCACGATGAGACTTTTCTCATCAGGCGTAAGGTACAGATGATGCGGCTCTTTGCCCACCGAAATGCGATGAACCTCTTTGTAAGCCACAGGATCGATCACACTGACCGTGGCATCCAAAGAGTTCAGCACGAAGATGGGCCGCGGCGTCGGCGCCGAGGGTGTGTTGGCCGCCCACACCGTGGAACTTGGCGCCAAGGTCGCCGCCATTCCCCACAGGGCCCCTGAGGCGCAAATTGCACGGCGGTGGGTTTGGAACGCCGATGGTCTTTGATCATTCACAGACGAGATGGTAACGAATGCGGGGAGCTCAGGGGCTGACAGCGACGGGGGGATCCACGGCCATAATGCTTGGATGAACACTTGGACAGGCGTTTGGGGATCGGTCGCCGCGGTCAGCGCGGGCGCCTCACTGGGGGCTTTGTTGCGGTGGCAATTGAGTGTGTGGCTCAATCCCCTGGCGCCCGGGTTGCCGCCTGGCACCTTGGCCTCGAACCTCGTCGGGGGCTATTTAGTCGGTGTGGCGGTGGCTTTTTTCGCTCACCAGCCTGGTTGGGCTCCCGAATGGCGGCTGTTCGTCATCACCGGCTTTTTGGGCGGGCTGACAACCTTCTCAACCTTCTCTGCAGAGATCGTCAGCCTGCTGCAGCAGGGCCGCCTCATGATGGCCTGCGCAGCGGTCGCCGCTCACTTGGGAGGGTCCCTGATCGCGACCCTGGCAGGATTGCTGACCTATGAAACCCTCCGATCCCCCGCTTGAAAGACACCTATGAAAGTCTGTGAGTTCCCCTGGATGCGTCCTCTGGCCGTGGTTTGCGCCCTTGCGGGTGGCTTGAATGCCTACGCGGCCGACACCGGTGAACTGCCGTGCCGCACCACCGAAGAATGCCAGAAGCAAGCAGCTCGCATCGGTGTAGGCAAAGCCGGTCCCGTGTCAGGCGACCTCCACACCAGCGCCTGGGACCAGATGGAGGATCAGTTCTACTGGCTCAACAAGATCAACAAGGCCTCCGCCGTGATGCTGGTGGAAGAAAAGATCCTACCTTTGCCCTTGGGCAGACAAATTGCCAAGGGGGTGCAACACGCCATTGATCAAGCTTCCACACCACAGGGCAAGCGCCCCAGTGATGTACTCCAAATTGAAAAGATCATCACCGATGCCGTCGGGCCAGATGCCTCACTCATCCATGCAGGTCGCAGCCGCCAGGACATGTATGCCACTTTCCGAACAGCCAAGGTGCGCAACCAACTGCTGGACTATGCCGACGCCTTGTTGGCCTTGCGCGCACGCACTTTGAAGGTGGCCGCGGCCCATGTGAACACCTATGTGCCGGCCTACACCAATGGCGTGCAGGCCCAGCCGATCAGCTACGCCCATTACCTCTTGGCTTTTGATGCATCGTTTGTCCGCGATGCGCAACGCCTTCGCGAGGCGTATGCACGCATCAATCGAAGCGCCATGGGCACCGCGGTGTTGGCCAATTCCAGTTGGCCGCTCAACCGGCCTCGTTTGGCAGAGTTATTGGGCTTTGACGGTTTGCTTGAAAATTCTCTTGACGCAGGGCAAATCGCCGCGATTGACCTGCCGATGGAAGCTGTCTCCATCGCATCGTCGGGCGCTTTGCGCATCGGCACCTGGCTGGGGGACATCCACACCCAGTACCACCAGGTGCGGCCGTGGTTGTTGCTGGGTGAAGGGTCGACTTACACCAGCAGTGCCATGCCACAAAAGCGCAACCCGGGCTTGTTGATGCGCGCGCGAGAAAGAGCGTCGAACGTGGTGGGGTTGGCGCAGGCCGTGGCCTTGCGTGCCCACAATGTTTCCTCCGGTATGACCGATAGCAAAGAGTCGGTGGCGGAACTGGGCGCGTTGGCCCAGGCCGTTCGCATGGTCGAAGCCATGAATGCCGTGCTCGATGCGCTGTCCATCAATCCGGCGCGTGCACTGGAAGAGCTCGAAGACGAATGGACCACTTCGATGGAGTTGGCCGAAGCGTTGGCGCAAGAGCATCAGATCCCGTTCCGAGTGGGTCACCGGTTTGCCTCAGAGATCGTCACGTTCGCCCGCGATCAAGGTCTCAAACCCAAGAATTTTCCCTACGAGAAGGCGCAAGAGTTTTACGCCAAGGCCATCGCTCATTTCAAGCTGCCTGACCCGAAGCTGCCCTTGTCGTCCAGCCGGTTTCGCGAAGTGTTGTCCCCCGCCTTCATGGTCAAGACTCGCGTGGGCGTGGGGGGACCGCAGCCGGCCGAAGTGGATCGCATGTTGAAGCAAGCACAGGCCCAACTGTCGCAGGATCGGGTCTGGTTGGACCAGCGGCGGCAGAACCTGCGCGCTGCTGACCTGCGGCTGAATGAGGCGTTTATGAAGCTGCTGAACGCCTCTTGAAGGGCGCCCTCAGCAGCCGCCCCGTATGCCAAACTTGCGCAGGATGTTTTCCATCAGACACCACTGAGTGAACCCGCTTTGCAACAGGTTGGCGCCGACAAAGGCCGTGAAGGCGAGCCACCAGGGACTGACAAACAACGGGCTGCCGGGAATGCCGAGCGCCAGGGTCAGCAAGATGAGGGTGCCAGCGACGATACGTACAACGCGCCATGAGGTCATGATCAAGCTCCTTGTGAGTGTGAGTGAGAGGAAGGCTGCACGCCCAGCACATGCAGCCGGTGCCGATAAGCCACGAAATACAACACCGGGATGACCACCAAGGTGAGCAAGGTGGACACCAGAATCCCGAAGATCAGTGAAATGGCCAAGCCGTTGAAGATGGGGTCGTCCAGGATGAAGAAGGCCCCGAGCATGGCCGCAAGGCCGGTCAACAAAATGGGCTGAGCCCGGGTCACGGCCGAGTGCACGATGGCACGGTCGAAGGGCACACCTTCGCGCACTTGCAAATTGATGAAGTCCACCAACAAGATGGAATTGCGCACGATGATCCCGGCCAAGGCAATCATGCCGATCATGCTGGTGGCGGTGAACTGAGACCCCAGAAGCGCATGCCCGGGCATGACGCCGATGACGGTCAGCGGAATGGGCGCCATGATGATGAGGGGCGTGAGGTAGCTGCCGAACTGCGCCACCACCAACAAATAGATGAGCACCAGGCCGACTCCATAGGCCAGGCCCATGTCGCGGAATGTTTCGTAAGTCACTTGAGACTCGCCGTCCCACTTGATGGCGTAGTCCCGATAGGGATCCTCAGGCTGACGGATGAAATACTCCACCAACGGACCACCACTGGGTGTGACGATCTTGCCGATGTCGCTGCGCATGCCAAACATGCCGTACAGCGGGCTGTCTTTGCCACCTGCGGCGTCGGCCACTACAAAGTTCACCGGCAGCAGATCTTTGTGATAAATCGGCTGCTCGCGCAGGGTGTCACTGGGCGTGACCAACTCGCCGATGGGCACAGTCTTGCCCGAAGCCGAGCGCACGGTCAGTTGCAGCAGGTGGGCCAAGTCCCCATGCATCGAGGCCGGCAGTTGCAACACGGCGGCTGCAGGGTACCTGCTTTCATCGTGCAGATAGGCCGTGGCCTCGCCCGAGAGACCTGCTCGCAACGTGGTGACAATCGCCTGTTGTGGCACGCCCAAGCGGGAGGCCTTTTGCCGGTCGACCAGCAACAAGGTTTTCGGGGCTGCCGCGATGGCGCTTTCGTCCACATCCACCAAGCCCGGTGTCTTTTCGAACACCGCGCGCACCGACCGGGCCACCGCCTGACGGCCTGATGCCTCGGGTCCGTAGATTTCGGCGACGATGGGCGACAACACGGGTGGGCCGGGCGGCACTTCCACCACCTTCACGTTGGCTCCAAAGCGGCGAGCGATCTCCTGCAAGGCCGGACGCACTCGAGTGGCAATCGCATGGCTTTGGTCTTTGCGATCGTGCTTGTCGACCAGGTTGACCTGCAAGTCCCCCACCTCCCCGCCCGAGCGCAAGTAGTACTGACGCACCAACCCATTGAAGTTGATGGGTGCGGCCGTGCCTGCATAGGCCTGGTAGTGTGTCACCTCGGGCACCTGGGCCAGATGCGCACCCAGTTCGTGCAGCACAGCCGCCGTTTGCTCCACGGGCGTGCCCGCCGGCATGTCCACCACCACTTGGAATTCGGACTTGTTGTCAAAGGGCAGCATCTTCAGCACCACCCATCCCACGCCCGGCAAGACCAAGGACAGCGCAATCAGACCGGCAATGCCCACCGCCAGCATGCGACGCCAGCGCGACCCTTCATGCGGGTCGAGCAGCGGTTTGAAGATGCGATGAAAGATGGGCCCCAGACGGGCAGCAAGACCCTGCCCCGCGACGTGGGCTGCCGCGTGAGCCGTATGGGCTTCAGGGGGTGCGTGATCAGCCTGCACCGCCGGCACGGGCTTCATCCACAGGCGTGCCAACCAGGGTGTCACCACAAAGGCAATGGCCAGCGACAACAGCATGCCCATGCTGGCATTGATCGGGATGGGACTCATGTACGGCCCCATCAGACCCGAGACAAAGGCCATGGGCAGGAGCGCCGCGATCACGGTCAGGGTGGCCAAGATGGTCGGGCCACCGACCTCTTCTACCGCGACTGGGATGATCTGCCACAAGGGGCGCCCCGGATGGTGATGTTGGTGTCGATGGATGTTTTCCACCACCACGATGGCATCGTCCACCAGGATACCGATGGAAAAGATCAGGGCAAACAACGAGACGCGGTTGAGGGTGAAGCCCCAAGCCCAGGACGCAAACAAGGTCACTGTCAAGGTCAAAATGACAGCCGTGCCCACAATGGCCGCTTCGCGTCGGCCCAAGGCCACGAACACCAGCGCGACCACCGATGCGGTAGCGAACAGCAATTTCTGGATGAGCTTTTGTGCTTTGTCGTTGGCCGTAGCGCCGTAGTTACGGGTGACCTCAACCTGCACCTCGGCAGGTACCACTGTGTTGCGCAGCGCATCCACCCGGCGCATAACGGCCTGCGCCACGTCGATGGCGTTCTCGCCGGGCTTCTTGGTGACCGCCACCGTGACCGCCGCAAACTCCTGTCCTCCGGCACCGTGCCAGACGTAGCGGCTGGCAGGCAGCGATCCATCTCGCACGCTGGCTACATCGCGCAGCATCACCGGCTTGCCTTCACGCACCTGCACCACCAAATCGCCGACCTCCTGGGCAGACTTCAAGAAGGGACCTGCCTCGACCGATACGGTGCGCGATCCGGCGAGCAAATCGCCCACCGGAAGCCCCAAGTTCGCAGAGGTCAGAGCTCCGCGCAAATCGCTCACAGTCACCCCCACGGCCGCCATGCGGCTGGGATCCATTTCGACGAGCACGGCGCGGCCTGGCCCGCCCACCGTCGAGACCTCGCGGGTCCCTGCAACGCGCTTGAGATCCGATTCCACACTGTGCGCCACGCGCTCCAAATCGAAGGCGCCCGTTGCGGGGTTCTTGCTGAACAGTGTCAGGGTGACGATGGGCACATCGTCAATGCCTTTGGGTTTGATGATGGGATCCAACACCCCCAAGCCTTTGGGCAACCAATCGGCGTTGGACTGAATGGTGTCGTACAAGCGCACCAAAGCCTCCGTGCGAGGCACTCCCACTTTGAACTGCACCGTGATCACCGCCAGACCGGGTCTCGAGACCGACATGACATGCTCGACGCCAGAGATTTGCGCCAACACCTGCTCGGCGGGCCCCGCCACCATCTGCTCCACGTCTTTGACCGCGGCCCCGGGGAAGGGGATGAGCACATTGGCCATCGTGACGTTGATTTGCGGCTCCTCTTCGCGCGGCGTGACCCACACGGCGAAAACGCCCAATAAGAAAGCCACCAAGGCCAGCAGCGGTGTGATCTGCGCCTTTTGGAAGAAGGCGGCAATGCGACCTGACATTTAACGAACTCCCACCGCCACTTGAGGCTCCAAGGCCACCCGGTCACCCGGGTTCAGCCCGGACAACACTTCCACCTGAATGGCCTCGACGCGCCCCACCCTCACTTGGCGAAGCAGGGGTTTGCCTTCGGGGGTCAAGACATAGACCCCCGTCATCTCTGCACGGCGTACCAGGGCCGAAGTGGGCACCCAGATCTGTGACGAAGGCCTCAGCGAGGCGGCGGCGGTGGTCGGCGTGGCCGCGGACGTCGGCATCCACACCCTTGCGAACATGCCGGGTGAGAGGCCCTGCAATCCGGAGGGTAGATCCGCTCGCACTTGCATGGTCAAAGTCGCCGGGTCCACTGTGGGCAAGCGCTGCACCCGGACGGGTTGCACCCAAGGGCCAGGGGCCATCAATCCGGGCACCTCCACCTTCAAATCTGCGAGGGGCTTCGACAGGTTGAGTTGCATTGCCGCAGTCTGCGCTACGGCTGCGGTCACGCGAAGTGCGCCGGGCTCATACACCGTGACCAGGGGGCGTCCGGGCATGGCCATATCTCCCAATTGCGCCGAAACTTCTGCGATCACACCACTAAAAGGCGCCTTCACCACATAAAAGCCACTTTGCGTGCGCGCCGCGCCAGCTTGTGCCAGTTGGGCATTGGCCTGAGCGGCGTTGGCCTTGTACTCAGACTCGGCCCGATCGAGGGCAGCCCGGCTGATGAATTGCTGCGCAAAGAGCTGCTTTTGGCGCTCGAACTCTTTGGAGGCCAAGTCCAGTGAAGCTTTGGCCGCAGCCGCTTGGGCGTCACTGGCTGAGGCTGCTTGGTCGGCCGCACGCGCGTCAATGCGGGCCAAGACCTGACCGGCCGCCACGCGATCGCCCACTTTCACCTCCAAAGCCACGATGTTGCCTGCCACCTGCGCAGACACCACCGCTTGTCGAATGGCCTCCACCACGCCGTCAAATCCAGTGGCCATGGTCCCAGAGACCGCAGACACGGTCAGGGTCTTGAGGTCGGCAGCCCATGGGCCTGCGCCCAAGGGGACGGCCAGCCCCGCAAACAGCGGCAACGCCAGGTAGACGAGGCTTGAACGACGAGAAGTGAGCTCGGGGTGTGGCATGGTGAACTCTTGAGGCAAGGCGTTGACGTGAGGCGCTGAACTGAATGAACCAAAGACGGTATAAATTGATTATTTGCGCAATTAGTTAATTAGTCAAGTACAATATTTGGCAACCCCACAAAAAGCTCAGGAAATTCGGGCACCATGGAGACTCTGACACCACCCAATGCTTGCGCACGCATGAAAGGTTTGCCCGACGAGGCCATGGTCCAGGTGGCCGCCTACTTTCAGGCCTTGGCCGAACCCACCCGGCTGAGATTGCTCAATCTTCTGCGTGAGCAGGAGCGCAGCGTGGGCGAATTGGCCCAACTGACCGGCTTTAGCGCCGCGAACGTGTCAAGACACTTGAGCTTGCTGACTCAACACGGGCTGGTCACACGCCAATCCCGTGGCAATAGCGCGATTTACCAGATCGCCGATCCGTCAATCTACGCGTTGTGCGACTTGGTGTGCGGCAATATCGCCAAGCGCCTGGACCGCTTGGCGTTGGATCGAGCGGCGTTCACAGGGGGTGAGGAAGCTCAGTAGCCGAGGGAGCTTGCCGCGGCCCTTCAGGCCTCGCAGTGACGGCGAATTCAGCACCCTCTCGACATGACCGTGCCCGACAGAAATCAGGTGTTCTTGGACACCGTGATAGTGGGGAACTTGGCGCTGAAGTCTTTGGCTTTCTGAGCGATTTTGACAGCGACGGTGCGCGCCACGGCCTTGTACAAACCAGCCACCTCCCCGTCTGGGGCTGCCACCACGGTGGGCCGCCCGGCGTCGGCCTGCTCGCGGATGGCCATGGTCAATGGCAATGCGCCCAGGTAATCCACCTGGAACTGCTCGGCCATCCGGCGTCCCCCATCGGCCCCGAAAATATGCTCGGTGTGCCCGCACTGTGGACAGCAATACACCGCCATGTTTTCAATAATGCCCAAGATAGGTACGCCCACCTTTTCGAACATGGACAAGGCCTTTTTGGCATCGAGCAGGGCGATGTCTTGTGGCGTGGTGACGATGACCGCTCCGGTCAAGGGCACGCGTTGGGACAGTGTGAGCGCGATATCACCCGTTCCCGGCGGCATATCCACCAACAGGTAGTCGAGCTCCCCCCAATTCGTCTGGCGAAGCAATTGATCGAGCGCCTGCGTGGCCATGGGGCCGCGCCAAATCATGGCTTGGTCCTCGTCCACCAAGAACCCGATGGACATGACCTCCACGCCGTGGTTGGCCAGTGGCTCCATGGTCTTGCCGTCAACGCTCTCGGGCCGGCCGGTGATGCCCATCATCAAAGGCTGGCTTGGACCGTATATGTCCGCATCGAGGATACCCACCTTGGCCCCCTCGGCGGCCAGCGCCAGAGCCAAATTGGCCGTGGTGGTGCTCTTGCCCACACCCCCCTTGCCTGAGGCGACCGCGACGACGTTCTTCACCCGAGGCAGCAACTGCACACCTCGCTGCACCGCGTGCGCGATGACCTTCCAGCCCACGTTCACACTGACGTTGCGCACTTGTGGCAGCGCCCGCACGGCGCCAATGACGCTCTGCCTCAAAGCAGGTACCAGGCTTGCCGCCGGATAGCCCAACTCGACATCCAGCGACACATCGCCACCGTCGATGCGCAGGTTTTTGATCTGTTTGCCACTGACCAAATCCTTGCCGGTGGCTGGATCGAGCACTTGTTGCAACACTTGGGTCAGGTCGGACTCTTGAAGGCTCATCGTTGGCGTCTAAGTGGAACTGTAGAAAGCGACAGTCTATCGGCTTCAGGACAACCCCTGCCGCTTCCCTAGAATCGGGGGATGACTCGCAAGCTCTTCGTCACCACAGCCCTGCCCTACGCCAATGGTCCCTTCCATGTGGGCCACATCATGGAATACATCCAGGCCGACCTCTGGGTTCGGTTCCAGCGCATGCGGGGCCATGAGGTTCAATTTGTCTGCGCCGATGATGCGCACGGGGCGCCTATCATGATTGCCGCCGAAAAGGCCGGCTTGACGCCCGAAGCCTTTGTGGCCGGGGTGGCCGCTGGGCGTGCGCAGTACCTGAACGGTTTTCACATCGCCTTTGACCATTGGCACTCCACCGATGCCCCAGAGAACCACGCGCTGGCCCAAGACATCTATCGGGCCCTGCGCCAAGAAGGCTTGATCGTGGAGCGCACGATCGAGCAGTTCTTCGACCCCGACAAGGGCATGTTCCTGCCCGACCGCTTCATCAAGGG
>CAZCJB010000067.1:0-14644 GCA_964498795.1 uncultured Rubrivivax sp.
CGAACCATGTCGGCGAGGCCATTCCCGTCGGTGACCTCCACGATTGCGTAGGGGTTGTTCACACCCGGGCGTGCGCTCTCGGCGGCGCCCCAGCTGCCAGCGCGGCGCAGGTCGCGCGCCAAGGCATCGGCCACGGTGCGCAGCGACTGCTGCAATTTGAGGTCAGCGGCCATCTGGCGCTGACCTGACCACTGCGTGCTTGCGACCTGCGCCAGGGGTGAGAGAATCAAAAAGCCCAAGGCCAAGCCGATCAGCACTTCCAGGGTGGACCCACCGCGGTGGACCGATGAACGCATGCTCAAGGGTCTCATCGCGCCCAGCACCGCGCTGGGTCGCTTAAGCCTGAGGTCATCCCCGGGGCCGCGCACCCCGAGCAGGTGGATCCCACACTGTGCTGACCCCAGACCCACCGCACCGCCAAGGTGTGGCACTCGGTGTCGGCCGATTGGTCAGACCCCGGGACCACTCGGGCGGTGGCCAAGTACCCTGCCGCTGACGGTGCTGTGACCTCCAGACGGTACCCGCCTGAGGCTGTGAGGCCCGAAGGCCAGCCCAACGCGACCAAGTCGTCGGTGTAGGCGCCTTGTGCGGCGTAGCGTTGCTCTTGCGCTTGTTGAAGACTGAGCAGCGCAGAGATGGCCTCTGCGCGTCGTGATTTGCGAGAGGCTTGACTCCAAGAGGGCCAGGCCATGCACGCCATGAGTGCGACCAAAGCCAACACCACGCAGACCTCGAGGAGCGACAAGCCTGCGCAGCGGCGTGGGGTGAGGCTCATGTGCAGCCTCAACAAGGCAAATAGCCCGCCATCCCCGGCGTGGGCGAGCAAGATCGCACGCGCCCCAGGGCATTGACCACTTGATGCACTGCAGCGCCATTGGGTGTGGCAAACCGGACCGTGCCTGCGGGCGTGACGGTGCCTCGAAGCGGATCGATGGCCATGGACTTGACGTTGGCGGCCACCTGCAAACCCGACTGCGGATCGAAGTGCACCACGCGCAGCGCGGTGACCTCCGGCTTGCATTGCACGGCGCCGTCGGCCGTGCAGGTGCAATCATTGGATGAACCGGTGGTGGAGCTGCTGTGCACCACATAGCAGGCCCCTTCTTGCAGGGCTTCAAATGTGATGCGGACCACCGCGTTGGTGGCGGAAGCCAATGTTTTGGCGTGGTGGATGTGAGTTTCGAACTCGGACACCGCCCCCACCAGTTGCTGTCGCGCCCGGGAGTCGCCCGCGCTGGTGGCCGCGATGCCTGCGACGATGGCCACCACACTGGTCGCAATGAGACCATCGATCAGGCTGTAGCCGAATTGGGTCGAACGTAACGGGCGGATGCAGATGCGGGAGGCCATGCCCGCACTCTAGAAATTCCTGGGTGCTGTGGCGTCCCCTGCAAGGGGGAACTGTGGCGTGACCCCCACCCCTCCAACGGGGGGTTGACGTGTTCTGCGCGATCAGATGTCGCGGATCAGCTGTCGGAACTCATCCACGTCTTCAAAGCTGCGGTACACACTGGCAAAACGCACATAGGCGACCTTGTCGATGCGCTTGAGTTCTCGCATGACCAGCTCACCCAGGCGGGTGGTCGGCACTTCGCGGACCGCACTGGATAGGAGCTTTTCCTGGATCCGCTCCATGGCAGCATCGACCTGCTCCACACTGACCGGCCGCTTGCGCAGTGCCAGCATCATGGAGGCGCGCAGCTTGGCGGGGTCGAACTCCACTCGGCCCCCGTCGCGTTTGACCACGGCGGGCATGGCCACCTCGGGTCGCTCGTAAGTGGTGAAGCGTCTCTCGCACTGGGCGCATCGCCGCCGACGACGCGTGAAGCCTTCGTCCGAGTCGCGAGTCTCCGCGACTTGGGTCTCGTCATGTCCGCAGTAAGGGCAGCGCATGCGTGATGTTGGCCTCGGGTTGGGAGGACGAGAGTCCGGCCCGTCTTAACGATACACCGGAAACTGTTTCGTCAGGGCGGCGACCTTGGCCCTCACCTGCGCGATTTGTGACGCATCGTGGGGGCGGTCTAGCACGTCGGCAATCAGGTGCGCCGTTTGCCGCGCCTGGTCTTCTTTGAAGCCTCGCGTCGTCATCGCCGGCGTACCCAAACGGATGCCGCTGGTGATCATGGGTTTTTGCGGGTCGTTGGGGATGCCATTTTTGTTGCAGGTCATGTGGGCCTGGCCGAGAATGGTTTCAGCCTCTTTGCCGGTGAGGTTCTTGGGGCGCAAGTCCACCAACATGACATGGCTCTCGGTGCGACCCGACACGATGCGCAAACCGCGTTCGGTGAGGGTTTCAGCCAGCACGCGCGCGTTGACCACCACCTGTTGTTGGTATTGCTTGAAGCCGGGCTGAAGGGCTTCTTGGAAGGCCACGGCCTTGCCCGCGATGACGTGCATGAGCGGGCCACCTTGAATGCCCGGGAAGATGGCACTGTTGATCTTCTTGGCAATCTCTTCGTGGTTCATGACGATGATGCCACCGCGTGGGCCGCGCAGGCTCTTGTGCGTGGTGGAGGTGACCACATCGGCAAACGGCACGGGGTTGGGGTAGACGCCTGCAGCGATCAGGCCCGCGTAGTGCGCCATGTCAAACATGAAGTAAGCGCCAATGGCCTTGGCCACTTTGG
Source organism: uncultured Rubrivivax sp. (assembly GCA_964498795.1). Classification (GTDB taxonomy): domain Bacteria; phylum Pseudomonadota; class Gammaproteobacteria; order Burkholderiales; family Burkholderiaceae_C; genus Rubrivivax. Next base: position 2,628 of record CAZCJB010000067.1, read on the forward strand.
CGAATCGCTCGTAGTCGATGCGCAAGCTGTAGGCGGAGGCGCCCGCCACAATGAGTTTGGGCCGATGTTCGTGGGCCAGACGCTCCATGGCGTCGTAGTCGATGACCTCGTTGGCATCCAAGCCGTAGCTCACGACCTTGAACCACTTGCCGCTCATGTTGAGCGGCATGCCATGGGTGAGGTGGCCGCCTTCGGCCAAGCTCATGCCCATGATGGTGTCCCCGGGCTGCAGCAGCCCAAAAAACACGGCCTGGTTGGCTTGTGAGCCCGAGTTGGGTTGGACGTTGGCGTACGCCGCACCGAACAATTGCTTGACCCGGTCGATGGCCAGTTGTTCCACCACATCCACATTCTCGCAACCCCCGTAATAGCGCTTGCCGGGGTAGCCCTCGGCGTACTTGTTGGTGAGTTGAGAGCCTTGAGCCTCCATCACGGCCGGCGAGGTGTAGTTTTCGGAGGCGATGAGTTCGATGTGATCTTCTTGGCGCTGGTTTTCCGCCTGAACAGCAGCCCACAGGGCCGGGTCGACTTGAGCGAGAGTGGAATGTCGACGGTCAAACATGAGGGCCCTTTGGCGTGAGTTGCGAGTCAGCGATCAAGTTTAGCGGAGGCCACAGGGACGCTCAGCGAGGTGGGCACGGAGATGGGCACGCTCTTGCCCTCGGCCACGCCGCGCAAATGTTGCTGCTCGGCGAGGACCCGTGCCACATAGCCTCCGTCGTCTTCTTGAGCGCTGGCGCCCACATACAGGCGCAGGCCCGCTTCCAGGCCTCCGGCTCGGGTGATGCATTCCTTGAGCACCTGCACGCCTACTTTCAGGTTTGTCACCGGATCGAAGGTGGCGTGCTGGCCGCCGAACGAGGAGAACTTCTCGTCGTGAACGCGGGTCATCACTTGCATGAGCCCCTGCGCGCCCGCCGAGCTTTGGGCGAAGGGGTTGAAACTGGACTCGATGGCCATGATGGCCAAGATCAGGGTGGGGTCCAGGCCGGCGCGGCGGCCCACGGTCCATGCCTCATGGACCAGGCGTCCCAGAGGCTCGGGCGCGACCCGATACCGCTTGGACAACCATTGCACGACGGCGGCTTGCGGCTTGGGAAGGGTGGTGGGATCCAAGGCGGTCGCCCGGCCCACGGCGTCGGGGTCGGCGGCACCTGCCAACACGTCACTCACGCCCTCCGCGCGCGCTTCTTGGCGGGCTTGGAGCAGCACCATCAGTCGATCTTCCAACTGCGCCCGCAAGGGCGCATGCCCACCGACAAACAGCAAGCCGCCCACCACCGCCAGACCGACAAAAGCCAAGGAGTTGTGGCTGATCTCCAGCGCGCCGTGGCCCACATCCAAGGCAAAGATGCGCACCGATTGCCCGACGCTGCGCGCCCAGGCAGGCCATCGCAAATCGTTTAGCAAGAGAGGCTTCCTTGAAGTTGAAGAGGGGCGAGGCTCATAATGACTGTCTAGCGGAGTATGGTCGGTGGGTGGCCGAATCGACCCGCCAGGAACATCGAGTTTAGGGTTAACCCTAGATTGTAGGGGATTTTGGGTCCGGCGTGCTGCGGGCCCTCAATGTATGAAATATCGAGATCTTCGTGACTTCATCCAGCAGCTGGAGGCCCGCGGTGAGTTGCGGCGGGTGTCCGAGCCCGTGTCGCCCCACCTGGAGATGACCGCTTTGGGTGATGCGGTGCTGAGAGCCGGTGGCCCGGCGCTCTTGTTCGAGCGACCTGCAGGCCACGACATGCCTTGTCTCACCAACTTGTTCGGCACGCCCACCCGGGTGGCGCTGGGCATGGGCGCGGCGTCGACCGATGAATTGCGGGATGTGGGCCGGCTGTTGGCGGCCCTGAAAGAGCCTGAGCCGGTGCGGGGCCTGAAGGATGCGGGCAAGCTGCTGCACATGGCCAAGGCGGTCTGGGACATGAAACCCGCCGTGCTGCGCAAGGCGCCGTGCCAAGAGGTGGTCCGAGAGCGCGATGAAGTGGACCTGGCCACCCTGCCTGTTCAGACCTGCTGGCCCGAGGACGTGGGCCCGCTCATCACTTGGGGCTTGGTGGTGACCCGCGGACCGCAGTCGGTGGCGCAGCCCAGAGCTCGCCAGAACCTGGGGATTTACCGTCAACAGGTGATTGGACCGCGCCAAGTGATCATGCGCTGGCTGGCTCACCGCGGCGGAGCCTTGGATTTTCGCGACTTTGGCCGGGCCAACCCTGGTCAGCCATTTCCAATGGCGGTGGCTCTGGGCGCCGACCCGGCAACCATTCTGGGTGCGGTCACGCCAGTGCCCGACACGTTGTCGGAGTATCAATTTGCAGGACTCTTGCGCGGCAGTCGCACCGAAGTGGTGGACACCGGTGTGGGTGAAGGCGACTTGAGATTGCAGGTGCCCGCCAGTGCTGAGATCGTGCTGGAGGGGCACATCCCCACAGCCCCTGCCGGATTTGTGGGCCGCAGCGAGCGGGGTGTGGCCTTGAAAGAACGCCACGGGTACTTGCACGCCTTGGAGGGACCCTTCGGCGATCACACCGGCTACTACAACGAGCAGGATTGGTTCCCGGTGTTTGAAGTGCGGCGCATCACACATCGCCGCGATGCCATCTATCACTCCACCTACACCGGCAAGCCCCCGGATGAGCCCGCCGTTTTGGGCGTGGCCCTCAACGAGGTGTTCGTGCCCATTCTGCAAAAGCAGTTTCCCGAGATCACCGACTTTTATTTGCCACCGGAAGGTTGCAGTTACCGCATGGCGGTGATTGCCATCCGCAAGTCCTACCCGGGGCATGCCAAGCGCGTGATGATGGGGGTGTGGAGCTTCTTGCGTCAGTTCATGTACACCAAATTCATCGTCGTGACCGATGACGACGTGAATGTGCGCGATTGGAAGGAAGTGGTGTGGGCCATGACCACGCGCATGGACCCGGTGCGCGACACGACCTTGGTGGAACACACGCCCATCGATTACCTGGATTTCGCGTCACCCGTCAGTGGCTTGGGAGGCAAGATGGGGCTCGACGCCACCCACAAGTGGCCTGGAGAGACTCAGCGCGAGTGGGGGCGTCCGATTCGCATGGACCCGCAAGTCAATGCGCGCATGGCGCCGTTGCTGGAACGCCTGCTCAAGCCTGGCGCATGAGCTCGCTGGCCTTCTCCGCGATCATGACCACCGGCGCGTTGGTGTTGCCCCCTACGATGCGGGGCATGATGGAGGCGTCCACCACGCGCAGGCCTTCGAGGCCGTGGACGCGCAATTCGGCGTCGACCACGTCCATGGGCCCCGGGCCCATGCGGCAGCTGCCCACGGGGTGGTAGACCGTGTCGGCGTGCTGGCGGATGAAGGATTCAATTTGGCGCTCGGTCTGTGCCCAAGCGGAGCGCGCCGATTCGCGTCCGCCATGCCGCGCCAAGGCAGGCTGCTCCAACACCTGCCGCATGATCTGAAAACCGCGCACCAACCGAGACACATCATCGGGGTGTGACAAGAAGGCCGGGTCGATGAGGGGCGCCGTGGCCGGGTCGGGGCTGGCCAAGCGCACTTGTCCTCGGCTTTGTGGGCGCAGCACACATACGTGACACGAGTACCCATGACCCCAGACGGTTTGCCGGCCATGATCGACCAGTTGGGCGATCACAAAGTGCAGTTGCAGATCCGGCCGAGGCTCCTCGTGCCGACTCCGAATGAAGGCGCCAGATTCGGCAAAATTGGTGGTGAGCATGCCGCGCCGTTCGCGTTGCCATTGCCGCAGGGCCTGCCACAGCCGCCATGCGCCCGGCACACTCAGGCCGAACAGGTCGGTCAGCTCGGGGGCTTGCACGACTTGCACGATGTCAATGTGGTCGTGCAGATGAGCGCCCACACCGGGCAAGTCGTGCACCACGGCCAGGCCCAAGTCTCGCAAGTGGTCGGCCGGGCCCACTCCGGAGCACATGAGCAGCTGGGGCGAGCCAAACGCGCCCGCACTGAGCACCACTTCACGCCGGGCGCGTAGCATCAGAGCCCGGCCTTGATGCACCACCTCCACGCCCACGGCCCGTCGCCCTTCAAAGACGATGCGCTGTGCGGCGCACTTGGTCAGCACCTGAAGATTGGATCGCGAGCGGTGAGGGCGCAAATAGGCTTTGGCCACGCTCATGCGTTCACCGGCACGTTGCGTCACCTGGTACAGGCCGAAGCCTTCTTGCCAAGGGCCGTTGAAATCGGCGTTGGCTGAAAACCCAGCGTCCACACCGGCCTGGATGAAAGATTCGTTCAACGCATGCGGACTGAGCAGGTCCATGACGTGCAAGGGACCGTCCTTGCCATGGAATTCGTCTTCGCCGCGTTGGTTGTCCTCGGCCCGTTTGAAGTAAGGCAACACGTCTTGCCAGCCCCAGCCTGGGTTGCCTTCGGCCGCCCAGTCGTCGTAGTCGCTGGGGTGGCCTCGGACATAGATCATGGCGTTGACGGAGCTCGAACCGCCCAAGACCTTGCCTCGCGGTTGATAGCCTCGGCGGCCCTGCAGGCCGGGCTGCGGCACGGTCTCGAAACCCCAGGTGAGGTCTTTGACACGCGGCAGCAGGGCCAACCCCGCCGGGCATTGCACCACGGCGCTATCGTCGGGGCCACCCGCCTCCACCAAGGCGACCGACAGATGAGGATGTTCGCTGAGGCGGCTGGCCATGACGGCGCCTGCGGAGCCGGCGCCCACCACCACATAGTCATAGGAGGCTGAGGGCAGGGTCATGACATGGATGCTCCGAAGGCTTGGGCCAACAAGGCGTAAGAGCGGCGTCGCACTTGCGGGTCATGGGCCCAGGTGTTGATCACCAACTCATCCAATTCCAAAGAAGACGCCAAGGCATGCAGTTGAGACGCCACAGTGTGTGGGCTGCCGACAAAGGCTTTGCGCCGCAGCGCTTGGACGGTGGGCATTTCATCGGCAGTGAAGCCTTGGGCGGCGATGTCGTCAGGCGACTTCAAGGGCCCCAAAATGCCGCGCATGCGGTCCACACGCCAGCGGTCTCTGCTCAAAGCCAGGTGGCGGGCCTCTTCATCGGTGTCTGCCACGAGCGCCCAGACGCAAATGGTGGCCAGGGGCTGAGCATGGCGCGTGCTGGGTTGAAAGAGCGAGCGGTACAAATGCAAGGCTTGTTCCACGCCTTGACCATCCATGAAAAAGTAGGCGAAGGCATAGGGCAACCCCAAATGCGCGGCCAAGCGCGCGCCATAGTCTGAACTGCCCAGCATCCAAATGTCGGGCACGCGCGAGAGTTCGGCCTGTGCAGGGCGTGGGTGGGCCACCACGCCGTGATGGGCCTGGCCGGACACCCACCGGGCCAAGTCGATCACTTGCTGCGGGAAGTCTTCGGCCATGCCGCTGACATGCGGGTTGAGGGCCCGCGCGGTGCGTCCATCCCCTCCAGGTGCGCGGCCCAACCCCAAGTCGATGCGACCTGGCGCCAAGGCATCGAGCACCCGAAATACTTCGGCCACCTTGAAGGCGGAGTAGTGCGGCAGCATGACCCCTGCGCTGCCGATGCGGATGCGCTGCGTGCGCGCTGCAATGGCGGCCATCAAGACCTCGGGCGCGGTGCCGACGATGGTGGGCAGGCTGTGATGTTCGCTCACCCAGAAGCGGTGGTAACCCAAGGCCTCGCAATGTTCGGCCAGCGACAAGGTGTCACGCAAGGCGGCATCTTCACCACTGCCGGCCAAGGCCACCGATTGATCCAATACGGACAGACGCATGTCGCCATTGTCAACCTGAATGCGGTGCGGTGTCAGGGACTCAGGGGGGGCCTCGATTCGGGTACTCTCGGGGGTTGCCGTCTTGATCGAGGAGAACCCTCATGGCCTGGTTGGTTCGCAGTCTGAAGTGGTTGAGTGGGGCCCTGCTGGCCCTCTTGGTGGTGACCGCGCTAGGCTTGGCGGTGTACGCGTGGCGTGCCAGCCCGGTGACTGAGGGCCTCTGGTCTGTGCCCGCCGCCGCAGCGGGAAAAAGCGGCCTGCACGAGGAGGTTCGCATCGAGCGCGACCGGTATGGGGTCCCCACCATCCAAGGCAAGAGTGTGCAAGATGTGATGTTTGGTTTGGGGGTGGCCCACGCGCAAGACCGGCTGTGGCAGATGGAAACGCACCGCCGAATCGGAGCCGGGCGCTTGGCCGAGGCGTTTGGCCCAGCGGCTCTCGACAACGACAAATTCTTGCGGGCTTTGGGGGTGCGGCGTGCCGCGGCGGCCCAATGGCAGCAGGCCAGTGCGGAGTCCAAGGCCTTGCTGATGGCGTACTCCGCGGGCGTCAACCATGTCATCCGCGACAAGCTTCGAGCCAGGCCCCCCGAATTCATCGCATTGGGTTTGCAGCCCGAGCCTTGGGATCCGATCGACAGCTTGGCCTGGTCCATCATGATGGCTTGGGACTTGGGCGGCAACTGGACCACCGAGCTGCAGCGGCTTCGCTTGTCGTCCAAATTGAGTTTGGAGCGCATCAACGAGTTGCTGCCGCCGTATCCCGGCGATCGGCCGGTGCCAACGCGGGACTACGTGCAGTTGTACCGAGATCTGGGCTTGGCCCAAGCCAGTGCCACGCAGGCGTGGCTGCAACTGCCTGAGATCGCCCCGCCCTCGGGCATTGAGGGTACCGGATCGAACAATTGGGTGCTGTCGGGTTCCAAGACGGTCACAGGCAAGCCCTTGTTGGCCAATGACCCGCATTTGGGCTTGAGTGCGCCGGCGCTTTGGTACTTTGCACGGCTGAAAGCCCCGGGCCTCAATGTGGGAGGCGTGACGCTGCCGGGCTTGCCCACCGTGGTGTTGGGCCAAAACGAGCAATTGGCTTGGGGCTTCACCAACACGGGGCCCGATGTGCAAGACCTCTACATCGAGCAGATCGATCCCCAAGATCCTCAGCGTTATCGCACCCCCACGGGGACGGCCGCGTTCGAGACGGAAGAAGAGATCATCAAGGTCAAGGGCCAGGCCGACGTGAAATTCACCGTGCGACGCACCCGCCATGGACCCGTGATCTCTGACGCCGGCACGTTCAACGAAGTGTTGAACGCACGGCATGTGCTAGCGCTGCGCTGGACGGCACTCGACAGCGACGCCGACATCTTGGCCGTGGCCATGGGCTTGAGCCGCGCGCAGACGGTGCGGGAGTTTGTGCAGGCCGCTCAACACTGGGTGGCTCCCATGCAAAACATGGTGGTGGCGGACCCACAAGGCCACATCGGCATGATCTCCGCCGGCCGCCTGCCTTTGCGCTCGCCGGACAACGACTTGCACGGCGTGGCGCCAGCACCCGGCTGGGAGGCTCGCTACGACTGGGTGGGTTGGGTGCCCAAGGAGGAAACACCTCGAGAAATGGACCCGCCTCGGGGGTGGATTGCCACCGCGAATCAGCGCATTCACAGTCCCGATTACAAACACTTTGTCACTGCGGATTGGACCTTGCCCTATCGGCAGCAGCGTATCGAGCAAGTGCTGCAATCCCGTGACAAGCATTCCATGGAAGAGCTCGCTCAGTTGCAGTCGGACGTGAAATCTTTGGCCGCCGCACGGCTCTTGCCTTGGTTGTTGAAAGCGCGCTCCACCCACCCATTGGCGGCGGCTGCTGCCAAAGAGCTTGCAGGTTTTGATGGCACGATGAAGGCCGATCGCCCAGCCCCACTCATCTTCTGGGCTTGGCAGCGCGCGCTGGCGCGATCGCTGGTGAACGACAAGATTGGCGCGGAGCTGTTTGACAAGGCCTTTGCTGGTCGCACCTTCCAAGATGCGTTGGAAGGTATTCTGGAGCGCAATGACGCGTGGTGGTGCAACCGAGTGAACGCCCCGCAGGCACAGACTTGCGCCCAACGAGTGGATGAGGCCCTGACGACCGCGCTGGAGGAGTTGTCTTTACGCTTCGGGTCAGACTTGAGCCGGTGGACTTGGGGTGCAGCGCACATGCTGTGGGCCGAGCACCGCCCATTCTCCAAGGTGGCGGCGCTGTCGCCGCTGTTCAGTTTGTCGGTGCCGGTGTCTGGAGATACGCACACCGTGAATGCGCAGCGGGTGGGGCTGGCGGGCCCTCCTGAGACCCGCTATCGGAGTTCTCACGGGCCCAGCCTGCGAGGCCTGTACGATGTGGACGACCGCACCCGCTCGCGTGTCATGCACAGCAGCGGTCAAAGCGGCTTGCCTTGGCTGAAGTCGTACCGAGACTTTGTGCAACCCTGGGCGCAGGGCGACTACATTCCCTTGTGGCCCTCAGCCGCAGAGGCGGCCCAAGGCGGAGTCCTGGTACTTCGCCCTGAGTCAGGCGGTTAAGCGGATTCCAAGCCTGCGTCATGGCGAGGCCCGCCGGGCCTCAGCCATCGGGACTGAATTTGAGAGAAAGATCTTTCGTGGTATTTGCCTGGTTTGAAAAACTCGTGGACCCTTACCCCGTGGCGGAGCCAGAAGTACCGCCCAGCGGTTTCTGGCCCTTCATGTGGGCCTGCACCCAGGGGACTCGCCGCTACATCGCCTTGATGACCTTGTTCACGGCGAGCATCGGTGCTTTCGAAGCCTTGTTGTTTGCGGTGTTGGGACGCATCTTGGATTGGCTGGCCGTGGTCAAGCCTGAGGCCTTGTGGGCTCAGGAAGGTGCGACGCTGATGGCCTTGGCCGTGGTGCTGATGTCAAGCATTGCTTTAGCGGCCTTGCAAACCATGTTCAAGCACCAGGCCTTGAGCGGCAACATGCCCATGCGCTTGCGCTGGAACTTCCACCGCCTGATGCTCAGCCAGAGCATGAGCTTTTTCCAAGATGAGTTCGCCGGGCGCATTGCCACCAAGCTCATGCAATCGGCCCTGGCAGTGCGCGACACCTGGATGATCATGACCGACATCATGGTGTACGTGGTGATTTACTTCGTGACCATGAGTGCGGTATTGGGCAGCTTTGATGCGCGCACTTTGGGTCCCTTCGTGCTGTGGCTCGTGTTGTACGGTTTGGCCCTGCGCTTTTTTGTGCCTCGGTTGGCGCGGGTGGCGCAGGCGCAAGCGGATGCGCGTTCGCTGATGACGGGGCGCATCACCGACGCGTACACCAATATTTCGACCGTGAAATTGTTTTCACACTCGCACCGAGAGGCCGGGTTCGCGCGCTCGGCCATGCAAGAGTTCTTGAAGACGGTGCATGGGCAAATGCGCCTGGTCTCGGGTTTTGAGACGGTCAATCAAGGGTTGTCGGTGGTGCTCATCGGCAGCACGGTGGGGGTGGTGTTGTGGTTGTGGACCCGAGGTGAGGTGGGTGTGGGCGCCGTGGCGGCCTCCACGGCCATGGCCCTGCGTTTGAACGGGATCTCCCATTGGGTGATGTGGGAGATGGCTGCACTGTTTGAGCATGTGGGCACGGTGCAAGATGGCATGGGCATTTTGTCCAAGCCCCACACGGTGGTCGACACGGCGCAAGCGGTGCCGCTCAACGTGACGCGTGGTGAGGTGGTGTTTGACCGGGTGAACTTCGCCTACAACGCCAACCGCACCGTGGTCAACGAGTTGACCTTGCACATCCGACCTGGAGAAAAGATTGGGCTGGTGGGCCGCTCGGGTGCTGGGAAAAGTACGTTGGTGAACCTGCTGCTGAGGTTTTATGACGTCACGTCGGGCCGGATCTTGATTGATGGTCAAGACATCGCCTCCGTGACCCAAGAGTCTTTGCGTGCGCAAATTGGCATGGTCACGCAGGACACGTCCTTGTTGCACCGATCGGTGCGTGAAAACATCGTCTATGGTCGGCCCGATGCCACCGAAGCTCAAATGCGCGCGGCGGCGCAACGCGCAGAGGCCACGGACTTTATTGGCGACTTGGTGGATCCCAAGGGCCGTCAAGGCTATGACGCCCATGTGGGAGAGCGCGGCGTGAAGTTGTCTGGCGGTCAACGACAGCGCATTGCCATCGCGCGTGTCATGTTGAAAGATGCCCCCATTTTGCTGTTGGACGAGGCCACCAGCGCGTTGGACAGCGAGGTGGAAGTGGCCATTCAAGCGAGTTTGTACCGGCTGATGGAGGGCAAGACCGTCGTGGCGATTGCCCACCGCTTGTCCACCATCGCGGCCATGGACCGCCTGATCGTCATGGACCAGGGGCGCATCGTGGAGGAGGGCACCCATCAGGACCTCTTGAATCACGGCGGCATTTATGCACGCCTGTGGTCGCACCAAAGCGGGGGGTTCCTGGGGGAGGAAGCTGACGATTGACGGCGTCGTCGTCATTGCGTACATGGACGCAATGACGGTCTTTTCAGCGCCTTGTCATGACGGGCACGAGCCGCAGGGCCTGCCTGGAAACGGAGATGACCCTTTGGCACCCGTGGGTCCCGGCCTTCAAGGACAATAGGCGCTGTGACTGCGCATCGACCCTCCATCCCCACTGCCGACCGCGCCCTGACGGCCTACAAGCCTTTTTGGGCCAAGCGCTTGGGGCCGGCGCCGTTTTTGCCCATGAGCCGTGCCGAGATGGAGCAGTTGGGCTGGGATGCCTGCGACGTCATCATTGTGACGGGCGACGCGTATGTGGATCACCCGAGTTTTGGCATGGCCGTGATCGGGCGCGTGTTGGAGGCGCAAGGGTTTCGGGTGGGCATCATCGCCCAGCCCGACTGGCAACGAGCCGATGCCTTCAAGGTGTTGGGCAAGCCCAAGCTCTACTTTGGCGTGGCGGCGGGGAATATGGATTCCATGATCAACCGCTACACGGCCGATCGCAAGATCCGCAGTGATGATGCCTACACGCCCGGCGGTGTGGCCGGTCGGCGTCCAGACCGTGCCACCCTGGTCTACACCCAGCGTTGCAAGGAGGCGTGGAGCGATGTGCCGGTGATCATCGGGGGCATCGAGGCCAGCCTGCGTCGCATCGCCCATTACGACTATTGGCAAGACAAGGTTCGCCGATCGATTTTGGTGGACAGCAAGGCCGATCTGCTGTTGTATGGCAATGCCGAGCGCGCCATCGTGGAGGTGACCCACCGCTTGGCCAAGCGCGAGCCAGTGAGTCAGATCACCGATGTGCGTGGCACGGCCTTCATCCGGCGCCGTGACGACCCATCGGCCCAAGGTTGGTTTGAGTTGGATTCCACACAAGTGGACCGCCCCGGACGCATCGACGAGCACATCAACCCCTACCTCATGCCCGATGAGGCGGCCGCCAGCACGGGCAACACCTGCGCGCGTGAGGACGAGGCGGCCACCGCCCCCCGAGAGGCCGTGGTGGCGTTTCCGGTCTCCAAGAAATCAGGCCACCTGAACCTACCTGATCGCGACAAGACGGTCATCCGATTGCCGTCTTACGAAGCCGTCAGCACCGACCCGGTGTTGTACGCCCATGCGAATCGGGTGTTGCATCTGGAAACCAACCCCGGCAATGCGCGCGCCTTGGTGCAGCGACATTCGTCGGCCGGGGTGGACCGTGACGTGTGGATCAATCCACCGCCCATCCCTTTGTCCACCGCAGAGATGGACCATGTGTTTGACCTGCCCTATGCGCGCAGCCCCCATCCTCATTACGCCGATGAGCTAGGTGGTCACGATGGCGTCACCAAGATCCCGGCGTGGGAGATGATCCGTTTTTCGGTCAACATCATGCGCGGCTGTTTTGGCGGTTGCACGTTTTGCTCCATCACGGAGCACGAGGGTCGCATCATCCAAAGCCGCAGCGAAGACTCCATCTTGCGTGAGATTGAAGACATTCGCGACAAGGTCAAGGGCTTCACCGGTGTGATCAGCGACTTGGGCGGCCCCACGGCCAATATGTGGCGCATCGGGTGCAAGAGCCCGCAGATTGAAGCCGCCTGCCGCAAGCCCAGTTGCGTCTACCCCGGCATTTGCTCCAACCTGCGAACCGATCACGGCCCGTTGATCCAGCTTTACCGCCGCGCTCGGCAGCTGCGAGGCGTCAAGAAGGTGTTGATCGGCTCTGGGCTGCGCTATGACTTGGCCGTTCAATCTCCGGAGTATGTGAAAGAGTTGGTCACCCACCATGTGGGCGGCTACCTGAAGATTGCGCCGGAGCACACCGAAGGT
>CAZCJB010000068.1:0-7246 GCA_964498795.1 uncultured Rubrivivax sp.
GTGCAGGATTCGAACCTGCGACCAACGGATTAAAAGTCCGCTGCTCTACCGACTGAGCTAACGACCCGTGCGTAAAGCCTTTGAGTTTATCACGGGTTCAACGTGCGAGGCTTGGCGCAGCCCCAACTCAAGTGCCTGTGCGGCCGCCACCAAGCCAAAGGTGGCAGTGACCATCACGCTGGAGCCATACCCCGCGCATTGCAATCCCACGGCGCGGTCCCATGGGGCCTCCAACCTCACTTCAGACGTCACCTCAGACATCACTTCACAAGGGGCAACCTCGCCAACCTCAGCGGGCGTTGACACGGCACTGGGCTTGGCCACGCTCTCTGCGGAGTACACACACCGCACCCCCATCAGCCCCGTGCGAGGTGCGCCGTGCATCTTGCGCAGCCGCTGTCGCATCGAGGCCAGCAGGGGGTCGTGTGTGGCCAAGGACAAGTCATCCACCCTCACCTGCTGCGGCGCTCGTTTTCCGCCTGCCGCACCCACCGTCACAAAGGCTTGTCGTTCGCGAACGGCCCAGGCGGTCATCGCCGTTTTGGCCAACACCTGGTCGCAAGCATCGACCACCACATCCACCGCGCCTGGCAGCAAGGCCGGCCAGTTCTCGGGCGTGGCAAAGTCATCCACGATTTGCACCGCGCACCCGGGGTGGATGTCGGCGATGCGGTCACGCAAGGCCTCCGCCTTGGACTGCCCCACCGTGGCCCCCAGTGCCTGAATTTGTCGGTTGATATTGCTTTCGCTGACGTGGTCGAAATCCACCAACACCAACTGCGCCACACCACTTCGCGCCAGCGCTTCCACAGTCCACGAACCCACCCCGCCCAGACCCACCACGGCCACACACAACCGTCTCAGGTGCGAGTAGCCCGCCATCCCGTAGAGCCGGCGCAGGCCCCCAAAGCGGCGTTCCAGGTCAGGATCGTCCATCGCGTGCAGGCTGTTCAAGCCATGCGGTCAAGCCGCCACTCTTGATAGCGCAGGCCGGCCACCGTGCCGGCCACGATGCCGGCTGCCGTGATGAAACTGCCCAGTGCCAAGGTGGACAGCCCAGTCAGGCCTTGTCCCACTGTGCAGCCCAGCGCCGTGACGCCCCCCACACCCATGAGGGCGGCCCCCACCAGATGATGGGCCGTGTCCTCTGTGCCTGCCAACCCTTCCCAGCGGAAGGTGCCTTGGCCCAAGGCCATCAGGGCCGAGCCCGTCACGATGCCCAACACACTCACCACGCCCAAGCTCAAGGTTTGCCCTTTGTCACTGAAGTAGGTCAACCAATCGAGCAGATACGCCACAGGCCCCACCAACGACAGCGACTCCATGCGACGACTGTTGGTGGCCAGAAAAGCCTCCTCCAAGGTTTGCGGGTGCTCCGCCACATGCCCCCACTGGCCCGAGACCCACCACACCGCGACGATGAGCAGGCCCACCATGACGCCAGATCCCCACACCTGCACACGACGTGCATCGGCGCGGGAGAGCGTCCACAACAACAGCGTTGCGCCCAACCCGACGCCCATCAGCCAGGCCGTAGAGGCCTTCGGCCATCCGGTGACCCAGGCCAACAGAGACGGCAAATCTTGCGAGACCGGCAAGGCAAGTTCCACCGCGTCCACGGTGGCCACGCGCACCACTGCCAACACGCCGCGCATGGTCATGGCCGCGAACACGCCCATCACCAGCAAGACCACGAGGGCTTTCAGACTGCCACCGCCCACACGCACCAAAGTCTTCGCCCCACAACCCGAGGCCACCACCATGCCCAGGCCGAAGAGCGCGCCGCCCAGCAGGTGCGACAACCAGCGCAAGCGGGTGCCGGCATAAATGCTCTTGGAGGCGTCCACCCACCCCAGACCGACCATGGCATTGAACCCAATCATGGCGACGCCCGCCGCCACCACCCACATGCGCGTGCGCTGCCAATCTCCCATGTTGAGCACGTCAGACACCGCGCCCATGGCACAGAAGTGGGTGCGCTGCAACACCGCCCCAAACATCACGGACAGTGCAAATGAAGCCCACAACACTTGGGCGACGAGCGCAGGCAAATCAGATTCTTGGATGGGCGAACTCATCCGCGAATTTTAGGGACTTTAAGAAATCGCTACTTGATCGTGGCCAAACGTTCCTTGCCGGCCTTGGCCGCCTCGGATTGAGGATAGGTCTTGATCAACTCATCCAGCGTCTTGCGCGCGCCGGCTTTGTCTTTGGCTTCGACCTGGCTGTTGGCCACCGCCAGCAGGGCCTCGGGGGCTTTGGGGTGCTGAGGCGCTGCAGACACAAAACCTCTGAAGGCCGCCACCGACTCTTTGTAGTCTCGTTTGCCATATAGCGCGTTGGCGGTCCAAAAGCGCGCCAGGTCGGAATAGCCGCTGCCCGGATAGCGCCGTTGAAACTGCATCAAAGCCCCCAGGGCCTTGTCAAAATCGCCGCTGCGCAACACCCCCAAAGCGTCTTCAAACTGCCGCTTTTCTTCAGGCTCGGCCAAGAATTCTGCACCGTCGATGCTGACCTTGATGGGCTCGAGTTTGCGGATGCGGTCGTCGATGCCCTGGGCCATGTCACGCTGACGCTTTTGCAGCTCAGACAAGTCGCGCGCCAATTGCTCTTGGCCGCCGCGCATTTGAGACACCTCGGCGCGCAGGGCCTCGATCTGGTTGTTCATGTCGAGCAGATTGCGCCTCAGCCCTTGCAGTTGCTCTACCAGAAGCTGCACTTGCTGCGTGAGTTGCGCGATTTCAGCCGCACGGGCCCGGCCCGCCTCGTCCACTTGCGACAGGCGCGAGCGCAGGTCTAAGATGGCCTTGCGTGCTTCTTCATCGTCAAACAGACCGGCTTGCGCGGTGCTGCTGACCATCGCTGCCAGGCAGCCCGCCAGGGCCCAGCGTTGGACCCCGCCCCTGCGACGAATCCCGTGCCCGGCTGAAATCACTTGCGCTCCTTGAGTTCAGCACGGCGGTTCTTGGTCCAGGCCTGTTCATCATGGCCTTCGTCGGCCGGGCGCTCTTTGCCAAAGCTCACCGCCTCCACCTGGGCATCGCTGGCACCCAGCAGCACCAAAGACTTGGCCACAGCCTCCGCCCGCTTTTGACCCAAGGCCAAGTTGTATTCGCGGCCGCCGCGCTCGTCGGTGTGGCCTTCAATCATGAGCTTGCGGGACTTGTTGGCCACGAGCACTTTGGCATGCCCTTCCACGGTAGGCTTGGCATCCTCACGCAGGGCAAAGCTGTCGAAGTCAAAGTACACCACGCGTTGTGACGGCCACCCGGTGGTGTTGGCATCGGCAGAGCCGCCGGCCTTGACCGTGGCCACCGTCGACTTGGCTGCAGCGGCTGCCGCAGCGGCAGCGGCCGCATCGGCGGCGGCCTTGGCGGCATCGGCCGCAGGGTCCACCGCCGTGGCCTGGCGATCTTCAACCGGGGTGTCGTTGAGCTTGACCGGTGAGCTGCAAGCCACCAAGCCGCTGACCCAGGCGGCCACCATCACCTTGGCGACTCCTGACATCCAGCCTGGTGAACGGGCCGAATGGGGGGAAGAAACTGAGGGCGTGGTATCGAAGTTCATGGTCACTCCTAAAAGAAAGGGTCAGGTCAAATCAACGTCCGTAAGGTCCCCAAGCCGGCTCGCGCATGTCCAGACCACTGGTCAGCAGTCGGGCTTTGATGCGGCCGTCGAGGGTGGTGGTCATGAGCACATCGCGACCTTGGCTGCGACTGGCGTACATGATGAGGCGGCCATTGGGCGCAAAGCTCGGGCTCTCATCGTCGTTGGTGTCAGTCAGGGTTTGAATGGTTCCGTTCACCAAGTCGAGCGTGTTCACGCGGAAGGCGCCGCCATCGCGATTGATGTAGGCCATGAGGGTACCATCGGGGCTGATCGCGGGGCTGATGTTGTAGTTGCCCTTGAACGTGACGCGCTCCACGCGTCCGCCCGTGGACGCAATCTTGTAAATCTGCGGGCCGCCCCCCCGATCGCTCACGAAATACAGCGTCTTGCCATCGGGGGCATATACCGGCTCGGTGTCGATGCTGGGGCTGGTGGTGAGCCGCCGCGGCGTACCACCGCCGGCCGGCATGACATAAAGCTGTGCGATGGCATCGCGAGACAAGGTCATGGCCAGCTCCTTGCCGTCGGGCGACCAGGCCGGTGCGCTGTTGCTGCCACGGAAATTGGCCACCAACGTGCGCTTGCCGGTCAGCACCTCTTGCACCCAAACCGAGGCCTTTTGCTGCTCGAAACTCACATAGGCCAGCGACTTGCCGTCAGGCGACCAGGCCGGCGAGATGATGGGCTCGGCGCTCGACAAGGCCGTCTGTCGCCCCTCACCGTCGGCGTCGGCAATGACCAGAGCATATTGCTTGCCTGAGCGCGTGACGTAGGCAATGCGAGTGGCAAAGACGCCACGCTCGCCGGTGATCTTTTCGTAGACCTCGTCGGCGATTCGGTGGGCGGCGAGGCGTAAATCAGGCGCAGGCACGTTGATGCTGCGGGCAAAGTGCGGCTGCGCTTTGACCACGTCCCACAGGCGGTAGCGCAAATCCCAGGTGCGATCGGCCAAACGAGAGATCGACCCCGCGAGCCACGCATCGGCGCCGCTGGCGCGCAACACATCTTGGGGCAAGGCGCTGGTTTCATCCAAACTGGCTGGGGCCCCGAGCATGCGAAAGGCGCCGCTGCGCTCCAGGTCGGCGCGGATGATGGCCGAGGGCGACGCGGGCGCACCGGATTCGCCACGAAAGGACTCCAAGGCCAGCGGCCACTGCGTGGCGCCGATCCCGGAAATCTCCACCCGAAACTGGGCACGGACCCCAGTGGCTGCGGTCGCTGCAGACAGCCCCGCCACGGCAGCCACGAATTGACGTCGTTTCCACATGGACGGGTATCCTAACAGCACGCGTCGCCGGCCTGAAGGCCTGCGAATCTACGCCGTTGATAATGGCGGTTCTATGGCCATCACCCCGAAGAGTTTTCGCCGCCTGGCTCCCCACCTCCATGGCTGCCGTGGGGCCCTGGTGGCGGCCGCGGTGGCCGCTGCAGTGGGCGCCCTCACCGAGCCCATGATCCCGGCCTTGATGGAGCCTTTGCTGGACAAGGGGTTTGGCAGCCGGGCACTGCCCTTGTGGATGATCCCGGCGGCCATCATTCTCCTGTTCGCCGTGCGAGGGCTGGCCGGATTCGTCGCCCAGTACGCCCTGGCCTGGGTGTCCAACCGCGGCGTGATGACTTTGCGTGAAGCCTTGTTTGCGCATCTGCTGCGCGCGCAGCCCAGCCTTTTCACTCAGCAAAGCGCCAGCCAGCTCACCAACACGCTGGTCTACGAGGTGCAACAAGGCGCAACCATGCTCACCGGCTCCTTGCTGACGCTCGCCAAAGACACGCTCACGCTCGCCGCCCTGCTGGCCTACCTGCTGTGGCTCAACTGGAAGCTGACGCTTTTTGTGTCCATTCTCTTTCCAGCCGTGGCCTGGGTCATGCGCACACTGGGCGAGCGCCTGCGCCGCGTGACCGTGGAAGGCCAAAAGGCCACCGACGAGTTGGCCTATGTGGTGGAAGAAAACGTGCTGGCCTGGCGCGTCGTGCGCTTGCACGCCGCCTTGGATGCGCAGGCACAGCGCTTCGCACAACGCAGCACCCTGTTGCGGCGGCTGATGCAAAAGTCCACCGTGGCCAGTGCCACCATGACCCCGCTCACCCAAGTGCTGTCTGCCATGGCCTTGTCAGCCGTCATCACAGTGGCCTTGTGGCAAAGCGATGCGGGGCACGCCACGGTGGGTAGCTTTGTGGCCTTCATCACCGCCATGCTGATGTTGATCGCTCCGATCAAGCACCTGTCCGATGTGATGGCGCCCATCACACGCGGACTGGCCGCGTTGGAACGGGGCTTGGACATGGTCGAACAAAGCCCTTTGGAGCGTGGCGGGTCTTTCACCGTCGCTCGCGCTGCCGGACATCTCAGCTTCCAAGGCGTGACCTTGCAATATCGCCCCGATCAAGCGCCAGCGCTGCAAGGTTTGGATCTGCAGGTCAAAGCCGGTGAAACCCTGGCTCTGGTTGGCCCCTCGGGCGCGGGCAAGTCATCTCTGGTGCACTTGTTGCCTCGGTTTGTGCACGCCACGGCGGGCGAGATCACCCTGGACGGTGTGCCCCTGGCGCAGTGGGACCTCAACAACCTGCGCCAGCAATTTGCGCTGGTCAGCCAAGACGTGGTGTTGTTCAACGACACCGTGGCGGCCAACGTGGCATTGGGTGCGCCTGGTGGCGACGCAGGCTCTGCCGATGCCGACAAGATTCGCGAGGCGCTGAGGGGCGCACATTTGCTGGAATTTGTGGAAGGTCTGCCGCAGGGGCTGAACACGGTGGTGGGCCATAACGGCAGCCAGCTGTCGGGGGGCCAGCGTCAACGTCTGGCGATCGCCCGGGCCATCTACAAAGACGCACCCATTTTGATTCTCGACGAAGCGACGTCGGCATTGGACAGCGAAAGCGAACGCGCCGTGCAAGCCGCACTCGAGACCTTGATGCAGGGCCGCACCACCTTGGTCATTGCACATCGCCTGTCCACCATTGAACATGCCGACCGTGTGGTGGTGCTCGAAGCCGGGCAGGTGGTGGAACAAGGCCCTCACGCCCAATTGCTGGCGCAACAAGGCTTGTACGCTCGTTTGCATGCCATGCAGTTCAAAACCTGAAATCCTCAATCCGCCCCAGGAATTGCCATGACCACTCCCGCCATTTCTCGCTTCCCCGTGCCCGAGATCCAGAACCTGCCCGACGACATACGCCAACGCATCCTGGAGGTTGAAGAGAAGTCCGGCTTCGTGCCCAATGTGTTCTTGGCGCTGGCCCACCGCCCGGCCGAATGGCGCGCGTTTTTTGCCTACCACGATGCCCTGATGCTCAAAGAGGGGGGTGGCTTGAGCAAGGGTGACCGCGAAATGATCGTGGTGGCCACCTCAGCGGCCAATGAGTGCTTGTATTGCGTGGTGGCGCATGGGGCGATTCTGCGCATCTACGAGAAAAAGCCTTTGGTCGCCGATCAGGTGGCCGTGAATCACCGCAAGGCCGACATCACACCGCGTCAAAGCGTCATGCTCGATTTTGCGATGAAGGTGTGCACACGCTCGCAAGAGGTGGGTGACGAGGACTATGCGGCCTTGAGAAGCCACGGTTTTAGCGATGAAGACATTTGGGATATCACCGCGATCACCGGATTTTTCGGGCTCAGCAACCGCCTGGCCAATGT
>CAZCJB010000068.1:7346-14310 GCA_964498795.1 uncultured Rubrivivax sp.
AGCATCTCCACCACGCTCGGATGGGCCACGACGCGGAATTCCTTGGGGTTGAACTGCCGAGCTTCGCGCAGGATTTCGCGCAAGATGTCATAACACACCGTGCGAGACGTCTTGACCTGACCCCGTCCGTCGCAGGTGGGGCAGGACGTGGACAGCATGCGCGCCAAACTCTCGCGCGTGCGCTTGCGGGTCATCTCTACCAACCCCAATTGGGTGAAACCACTGACGGTGGTCTTGGTGCGGTCGCGCGCGAGTTGCTTGCGCAGTTCCGTCAACACCGACTGGCGGTGATCTTCGCGACTCATGTCGATGAAGTCGACGATGATGATGCCGCCCAAATTGCGCAACCTCAGCTGCCGAGCAATGGCGCCCGCTGCCTCCAAATTGGTCTTGAAGATGGTGTCATCAAAATTCCGAGCCCCCACAAAGCCGCCCGTGTTCACATCGACCGTCGTCAGCGCCTCAGTCTGATCGATGATGAGATAGCCCCCGCTCTTCAAGTCCACGCGACGTGCCAACGCACGGGTGACGTCTTCTTCGACGCTGAAGAGATCAAAAATGGGTCGCTCACCTCGATAGTGCTCGAGCTTGCCTACCACCTTGGGGGTATAGATCTGCCCAAAGGATTGCAGCGCATCAAACTGCATCTTGGAGTCCACTCGAACGGACATCGTGCTTTCGTGCGTCAAGTCACGCAAGACCCGCTCGACCAGGCTCAAGTCTTGGTGCACCAAGGTGCCAGCGGCTTGCGTGGTGGCACGCTCTCGCACCGTGCTCCAGGCCTTGCGCAGATAGCTGATGTCATCGGCCAATTCGGCGTCGTTGGCGTCTTCGGCATTGGTGCGCAAGATGAAGCCTCCGCCGCCCCCCTCTTCGGGCTTACCCACCAAGGCTTGCAGTCGCAAGCGCAGTTGTTCTCGAGTCTCGGGCGAACCAATCTTTTGAGACACCCCAATGTGCTGATCTTGAGGCAAGAACACCAACAGCCGCCCCGCAATGCTGACCTGCGTCGACAGCCGAGCGCCTTTGGTACCGATGGGGTCTTTGATGACCTGCACCGTCAGAGTCTGTCCTTCGAAGACCTGCCGCTCAATGGGAGGCGGAGCCGCATCGTCAGCGCGTTTGACGCCCGGCAAGGAGGGATGCAAGTCGGCCACATGCAAGAAGGCGGCACGCTCCAGGCCAATGTCCACAAAGGCACTTTGCATACCGGGCAGCACGCGCGACACCTTGCCCAAATAAATATTGCCAACCAGGCCGCGTTCCAGGGCGCGCTCAATGTGCAGCTCTTGGACGGCACCGTTTTCAATGACGGCGACCCGCGTTTCTTGCGGAGCCCAGTTGATCAAGATGTCTTGGTTGGCCATGGCCGAAGTCTAGGGCCTCTTGAGCCGTCCCATTTGCGCCCGTCGCAAGAGTTGCATCGTCTCGTACAAGGGCAGGCCCATGATGCCGCTGTGGCTGCCTGCGATATGCTCGATCCAACCGGCCATGGGGCCCTGAATGGCATACGCACCGGCCTTGCCAAAGGGATCTCCGCTCGCGACATAGTCCTCCAAAACGGCCAGTGGCAAGGGCGCGAAGCGCACTTCAGAGACACTGAGCGCCGTCAACGGACGCGATCCGGCAAGCTGCGGAGATGGCAACACCGCCACGGCCGTGAGCACCCGATGTGTGCGACCCGACAGATCCGACAAGGTGCTCATCGCCTCTTGCGCGTTGGCCGGTTTGCCCAAAATGCGCCGCCCCAAGGCCACCGTGGTGTCTGCACACAAGATGGGCGCCGGTGCCAGGCCACGTCGACGCCAACGCTGGCGTGCGGCATGCAGCTTGGCTCGGGTCACCCGCTGCACATAGTCGACGGGCCTTTCGCCCGGCTGCACCGCTTCGAGACTTTCGGCGTCCTCTAGGTCATCGGGCAACAAGGTTTGATGCGCCACGCCAATCTGGGCCAACAATTGCTGGCGCCGGGGGCTTTGAGAAGCCAGCCAGACGAATGCCGCAGAGGTTTTCATTCTCGGTGGTAGGGGTGGCCGGTCCGCAAAGACCAAGCGCGGTACAGAGCCTCGGCGAGCACCACGCGCGCCAACGCATGAGGCAAGGTCAGGTCAGACAACCGCAGGGTTTCATCCGCCGTGGCCTTGAGTGCCGGGTCCAGGCCGTCGGGGCCTCCCATCAAGAAAGCAACGTCTCGGCCATCCCCCAACCAGAATGTCAGGCGCTGTGCCAATTCGGCCGTGGTCCACCGGCTGCCACGTTCATCGAGCACCACGCGGCGCACCCCCTTGGGCAACACCGATTCCAGGCGCTGTGCTTCCGCCGCCATGCATTGGGCCGCCGACTTGCCCGAACGCGGCTCCGCCTTCAGCGCCTTGAGCTCCAATCGGCACTCGCTGGGCATGCGCTTGGCAAACTCGTCCCAGGCTTCATCGGCCCAACGAGGTTGCCGCAGACCGATGGCAGCCACCAAGAGCCGCATGGTGGGTCAAGACGCGGTTGTTTTTCGGGGCGCAGCACGCCGAGGGCTGCCCGCGCGGATCGGCGCCTTGGCACCTGACCGAGCTCCCACGGGGGCTCGAGCTTTCTTGGCGGGTGCGTTCTTTGAGGGTGTCTTCTTCGCGGGAGCCTTCTTCGCGGGTGCCTTCTTGGTCGGCACGCCCGACTTCAGGGCCACCTTCTTGGCCCCCCAGAGCTCTTCCAGCCGGTAGTAGTCGCGGATGTTGGGCTGCATGATGTGGACCACCGCAGCGCCGCAGTCCACGATCACCCACTCACCGGCGTCCTCTCCCTCGGTGGACATCACCTGAAAGCCCTTGGACTTGACCGCGTCGCGCACGCTGGCTGCCAAGGCCTTGGTTTGTCGATTGCTGGTACCCGAGGCCACGATCACCCGCTCGAACAGCGGCGACAGGGCCTCGGTGTTGAAGACGACGATGTGTTGGGCTTTGACGTCTTCGAGTCCATCAACGATGGCCCGTTGCAGCTTGCGGATGTCCATTAATTACGCGGCGGCGTCCTGATACAGGTGATGGTGGGCAATATAGCCTGCGACGGCCTCACCCGCCAAGAGGGAGATGTCCTCTCCTCGCGACACGGCGCGGCGAAGCTCGGTGGAGGACACCGGGATTTCAGGCATCGGCAAGGACTCGATTGAGGCCTCCACCTCTGAGAATGCCGCAGGCGGCTTCAGGGGTTGCCCCGACCGTGGCGCCACGGCCAAGGTGACCCATTGCAGCACTTGACGCCAGCCTTTCCAGGTGTCAAAACGGCCAAGTTGATCTTGCCCAATGATCAAGAACCAGCGCGCATGAGGGTGCTCAGCCCGCAATTCCCGCAGGGTGTCCACCGTGTAACTGGACCCTTGTCGGCGCACCTCACGGTCATCCAGAACAAAACGCGGCTCGTCTTGAATGGCCAAGGACACCATGGCCAATCGATGCGCCGCCTGCGACGGCACGGGGCCTGAACCCACCATCTTTTGCCATGGAAGGCCGGCGGGCATCCAGCGCACTTGGTCCAAATGCAAGTGAGAAAGCGCCAATTTCGCCAAGGCCAGGTGAGCCATGTGTGGCGGATCAAAGGTGCCACCCAACAAACCGATGCGGCTCACGCGATCAGCAGGATTCACCAACACATCCCCTGCGAGGTCGGTGGGCGACTGCGGTCTGACCAGACCCGATCACGCCCATTCATGCCCATTCACGTGGACGCAAAAAGTCGCTGTACAGACGCGCCTCCGGGGTGCCGTCTTGAGGCTTCCAGTCATAGCGCCACTTGACGATGGGTGGCATGGACATCAGGATGCTCTCGGTGCGGCCGCCGCTTTGCAAACCAAACAGCGTGCCGCGGTCGAATACCAGGTTGAACTCCACGTAGCGACCCCGGCGGTAGGCTTGGAAGTCGCGCTCGCGTTCACCGAAGTCCATGTGACGTCGACGCTGGACCAATGGCACATAGGCTTGCAGGAACGCATCCCCCACGCAGCGCATCATCGCAAAGCTGCCATCGAACCCAAGTTCGGCAAAGTCATCAAAGAACACGCCGCCCACCCCACGCGGCTCGTTGCGATGCTTGAGAAAGAAGTATTCATCGCACCAGGTTTTGAATCGCGGGTAATAAGACTCCCCAAAGGGCGCGAGGGCCTGCTTGCAGGTGGCATGGAAGTGGTGCGCATCCTCTTCAAATCCGTAGTACGGGGTCAAGTCCATACCGCCGCCAAACCAGAACACAGGGTCTCGACCTGCCGGCATGGCCGCGAACATCCGCACATTCATGTGCGCAGTGGGTGCGTATGGATTGCGCGGATGCAGCACCAGCGACACCCCCATCGCCTCGAACGCAGAGCCCGCCAATTCGGGTCGATGCTGCGTGGCCGAGCCCGGCAAGGTCTGCCCTTTCACGTGACTGAAATTGCAGCCCCCTCGTTCGAACACACCGCCCTCTTCCACCAGGCGAGAAATGCCATCGCCTTCGAGCCGTCCGCCCGCAGGCCGCGTCCAGGCATCGCGCACAAAGTGATGCCCGTCCTCGACCTCAAGCGCGGAAATGATTCGGTCTTGCAGACCGAGCAAATAGTCTCGAACCGCCGATGCGTCATAGCCTTGGTTCATGGTCAGTCTGTCCTCGCAACATCATTTTTTCAGGCGAATCGGCGCCGCATTGGCGGGCCGACATCCCACGGCCGGTGAGAGCCTGCGCGCAATTTCAGTCATGTCTGCCTCGATGTCGCCGGTCAAGGCGATGAAGGAATGCACCCCGACCCGCTTGCGCCCGAAATCCAAATAGGCCAGCCCCAGCGGCGCCTCAGAAGCCAAGGCCACTTGGTAGAACCCACTCTTCCAGCCGTCCCCCGCCGAACGTGTGCCTTCGGGCGCGACCACCAACCACAACATCTCTTGGCGGTCTCGTGCGTCTTGCATGCGGCGCACCATGTCACCGACCAACCCGTGCGGGCTGCTGCGATCGACCGGGATGCCTCCCAGCCACGCCAGCCAGGGGCCAAACACAGGGACTTTGAACAACGAGGCCTTGGCCCAGACCTTGACCTGGATGCCCATGGACCACTTGGCCAAGATGCCCACGATGAAGTCCCAGTTAGAGGTGTGGGGGTAGACCGCCAGTACGCCTTGCCGAGCGGGCAGGCCATCAAAGTCGACCTCCCAGCCCCACCAGCGCAAGAGGCGGCGAGCCCACCTGCTGCCCTCGAATTGCAGAGGTCGCTCGACGATATCCTGTGGTGCGCTCATCGGGGCCTCACTGCGCGATGACCAATGTCGCGCCTCCATTGGGCGCCGGCAAAGCGGATCGGGGCCAGGGCTTCGTAGGCGTGCTGCTGGGCCATGCGCACCGAGTCGCCCAGCGCCGTGACGCACAGCACCCGTCCACCGCTCGTCAACGCCGATCCGTCAGACCCAGGCTCGGTGCCCGCATGAAACACCTGCACACCAGAGGCGGCCGATGGGTCAGCCCCGGTGGGCGGCAACCCGGTGATGAGGTCACCTCTGCGGGGCTGAGCCGGATAGCCTTGCGCGGCAATGACCACACCCAAAGCCACCTGCCGGTCCCACTGCAGCTCCACCTGATCCAAGGTGCCCTCGGTGGCCTGCCATAACAGGTCCAGGAGGTCGCTCTTCAGGCGCATCAAGAGCACCTGCGCTTCGGGATCTCCGAGGCGCGCGTTGAATTCCACGGTCTTGGGTTGCCCACGGTGGTCAATCATCAAGCCTGCGTACAGGAAACCGGTGAAGGGGTGCCCCTCGGCCGCCATGCCCGCGATGGTGGGCAAGACGATGTCACGCATCGCTCGGGCATGGACCTCGGGGGTGACCACGGGCGCGGGCGAATAGGCGCCCATGCCGCCCGTGTTGGGGCCTTGATCGCCATCGAGCAAGCGCTTGTGATCTTGGCTGGTCGCCAACGCCACCACGCGCCGACCGTCGCTGGCCACGATGAAGCTGGCCTCTTCGCCGTCCATGAATTCCTCAATGACCACGCGAGCCCCCGGTTGGTGGGCCGGCAAGGTGTGATCGATCGCCGCATGCGCCTCTTGCAGCGTCATGGCCACCACCACCCCTTTGCCTGCTGCCAATCCATCGGCTTTGATCACGATGGGCGCACCTTGCGCGTCCACATATGCATGGGCTTGAGCCGCGTCTTCGAAGGTGGCATGCGCAGCCGTGGGAATGCCGTGGCGTCCCATGAACTCTTTGGCAAAGGCTTTGGAGCTTTCCAATTGTGCGGCGGCGCGGGTCGGTCCAAAAATCCGCAATCCACGCGAGCGAAACAAGTCCACCACCCCGGCAGCCAAAGGAGCCTCAGGTCCCACCACCGTGAGGGCGATCTTTTCAGCCTCCGCGAAGTCGGCCAAGGCAGGCAGATCGGTCATGGACAAGGGTACGTTGCGCAAGGCTGGATCCCTCGCTGTGCCACCGTTGCCGGGCGCCACAAACACCGTTTGCACGCGAGCGCTTTGGGCCAACTTCCAGGCCAGCGCATGTTCGCGGCCGCCGTTGCCTATGACCAAGACTTTCATCGCGCTCAGACCCCGTCCAAAATGGCGTTGTGGTAGACGTCTTGCACGTCGTCCAGGTCCTCCAGCACATCGAGCAGTTTTTGCATACGCTGCGCATCGTCACCCGCGACTTCCACCGGGTTTTCTGCGCGCATGGTCACTTCGGCCACCGCAGGCTGCAAGCCCTTGGCCACCAAAGCAGCCTGCACGGCTTCGAAATCCGCCGGCGTACACAACACCTCGATCGAGCCGTCGTCACCCGTCACCACGTCTTCGGCGCCCGCATCCAGCGCCACTTCCATGACCTGATCTTCATTGGCGCCCGGGGCAAAGACGAACTGACCGCAGTGTTTGAATTGGAAAGCCACCGAGCCTTCGGTGCCCAAGTTGCCACCGTATTTGCTGAAGGCGTGGCGAACCTCGGCCACGGTGCGCACGCGGTTGTCGGTCATG
>CAZCJB010000069.1:0-13778 GCA_964498795.1 uncultured Rubrivivax sp.
AAAGGTGTACTTCAACCCAAATTTCGCTTGACTTCAAGCACAGTTCATTGCGAGCGCCTCCGCCGTCATTGCGAGCGCAGCGAAGCAATCCCTCACCCCGTCGCCATCGCCTCCCCCATGCGCACCGCCACCCCAGGTGCCCAGCTCGCATCAAACGCAAGCTTCCCCGGCATCAACAACACCACCGTCGATCCCAACAAGAACCGCCCCATCTCCTCTCCCTGCGCCAAGCAGATGCGCTGATCGCTGTAATCCCACTCCCGCACAGTACCGGGGCGCGGCGGATTCACCACGCCATGCCACACGGTCGACATGCTGCCCACAATCGTGGCGCCCACCAGCACCAGCACCCAAGGAGCTCGCCCCGACTCTGCGTCCTCAAACACACACACCACGCGCTCATTGCGCGCAAACAGCCCCGGCACACCTTGCGCCGTCGCCGGATTCACAGAGAACAAATCCCCCGGCACATGGATCATGCGCAGCAAGCGCCCCGCGCGCGGCATGTGGATGCGGTGGTAGTCCTTCGGGCTCAGGTAAATCGTTGCAAATGACGCGGTCGCAAACGGCGCCGCCAAGGCCTCATCGCCGCCCACCAATGCGGTCGCACTGTAGTGGTGGCCCTTGGCCTGAAAAATCTGTCCCTGGTCGATGGCGCCGAATTGGCTCACCGCGCCGTCGACCGGACACACCCAATCGGCCTGCGCAAGCGGCCTCACCCCCGGCTTCAGAGCTCGTGTGAAAAACTCATTGAACGTCGCATAAGCCGCCACATCAGGCTGCGCCGCCAAGGACATGTCCACACCGTAGCGGCGCACGAACCAGCGAATGGCCGCCGTGGTCCAAGCACCTCCTCGAGCTGAGGCCAGCCGCCCCATGAACCGGGTCAACGCTTGTTGGGGCAGCGCATATTGCGCCAGGACCGCCCAGGAGCGCGGCATCGTCGGCCTCAGCGCAGCGGCGCCAATTCACGCAGGGCGCGCACTGCCCCCTGCCCCATGGCCGCACCAAAGCGCTTGGCCAAGCGCTCGGCCACGTTCTCGTGCGGCGTGTAGTCGATGATGTCTTCGGCTTTCACCACTTCGCGGGCCACAAAGTCCAAGTTGCCGAACTTGTCAGCCAACCCCAACTTCACCGCATCCTCGCCGTTCCACACCAATCCCGAGAAGGTTTCAGGCGTCTCCTTCAAGCGCTCACCGCGGCCCTCACGCACCACGCGAATGAACTGTTGATGAATCTGTTTGAGCATCTCTTTGGCGTAGGCCTGCTGCCGCTCGTTTTGCGGGCTGAAGGGGTCGAGCATGCCCTTGTTCTCACCGGCCGTCAGCAAGCGCCGCTCGATGCCGAGCTTTTCCATCGCTCCCGTGAATCCGAATCCATCCATCAGCACGCCCACGCTACCCACCAGGCTCGCTTTGTCCACGTAAATCTCATCCGCAGCGACGGCAATGTAATAAGCCCCCGAGGCGCAGATGTCTTCCACCACCGCATACACCCGCTTCTTGTGCTGAGCCTTCAAGCGGCGGATCTCGTCGTTGAGGATGCCCGCTTGCACGGGGCTGCCACCGGGCGAGTTGATGCGCAGCACCACCGCCTGCGCACCCGGGTCTTCAAACGCGTTCTTGATGGCCCCGAGCAAGGCCTCGGCACTCGCCTCCGTGTCGGCGGCGATTTCGCCACGTACCTCGATCAGCGCCGTGTGCGGGGTCACGCTCGATCCCACGTGCGACCGCTGAAACACCACACTCAAGACCAAGAGTGCGGCCAAGCCCAACCAGGCCAATCTGAAAAATACCCGCCATCGTCGGTCCGCGCGCGTTTCGCGCACCCACTCGGCAGCCAGCTTTTCCAGCGCACTCTCGGCAGCGGGAGCGCTCGCGGCATCACGCGGCACCGTGCCAGCGCCCAAGGGAGGATCGTCTCGTTCACTCATGATTCAAAAAGACACCGGTCGAATGTCGGGGGAAGGATACCAATACACCTGGCCGTCGTGTTCGGCCACACTCAATGCCGTCAACTGGCCCTTGCCGCACGGGCCACCTACACAACGGCCATCGCTCGGTTCGTACATCGCCCCATGGATCGAACACATGATGAAACGTCGGTCGCCATCCAAGAATTGACCTTCTTGCCAGTCCATTTCGGTCGGCACATGCACGCACCGGTTCAGGTAACCCACCACCTGGCCATCGAATCTCAAGACGAAGGCCCGCGCAGGCTGAGCGTCCACCTCCACATCAAACACGAAGGCTCGCCCAGCCTCTTCCAGGGCTGCGGCCTCGCACAAGCGCTGCGCGTCGCGGTGCACATCGCTCGCCGACACCGGCTCAGCCATACCCGACCAACCAATCGTGCAGCTCACGGGTAGAGTGCGCCACAAACAAGGGCGCATGCGGCTCAAAGGCTTCATGGTCATGGGCGCCAAAACTCACGCCCACCGAGGCCACCCCTGCATGGCGGGCCATCAGCAAATCATGGGTGGTGTCGCCAATCATCAACGTGCGTTCCGGCGTCACACCCAGTTCTTGCATCAATTCCTTGAGCATCAGCGGATCAGGCTTGGACGCGGTTTCGTCGGCAGTGCGCGAACTGTCAAACAGATCTTTCAACTGAGCGAGTTGCAAGGCCTCGTCCAGCCCTCGCCGAGTCTTGCCGGTGGCCACGGCCAAGAAATGGTTGCGGCTCTTGAGCGCACGCAACATCTCCAGTGAGCCCTCAAACAACACCAGCTCGTGCTGACTGGCGAAGTAATGCTTGCGGTAGGCGTTGGCCAGCTCGTGGTATCGGTCCTCGGGCAACTCAGGGGCCGCATAGGTCAATGCGTCGCGCAATCCCAAGCCTATGACGTACGAGGCTTGTTCCAACGTTGGCACTTTCGTGCCCACGTCTCGGCAGGCGTTTTGGATGGATCGCGCAATCAGGGCCGTGCTGTCCGACAGCGTGCCGTCCCAATCAAAGGCAATGAGATCGAATTGTCTGTTCACAGCGCTGGATTGTCCTTCAGCCCTTGTGCGTCCTGGGCCAGTGCCGCCACAAAGTCCCTGCAAACCGGTGGCAATGGCGCCAAAAACTCCAACGGCGCCTGCGTCTGCGGATGGATCAGGGCCAGGCGCCGCGCATGCAAAAACATCCGGGCAAGGCGCGGCTGAGCCTGCGACGCCCGGGCCAACGCCTTGTTGGCGGCAAAGTCTCCGTAGCGCTCATCGCCCGCAATCGGGTGCCCTTGTGAGGCCAAATGAACCCGGATTTGGTGCGTGCGCCCGGTCTTGATGGTCACATCCAGCAAGGTGTAGGCGCCCAGCCGCTGCACCACTTGCACCAGCGTGATGGACCTCTGGCCGGCCTCGTCGTCACGCGAGGTGGTGCGCACCACCCGCTCCCCGTTCGGGCCCACGCTCTTGTGCAACGGCACATCGATGACCTTGAGCTTCTCCGGCCAAGCGCCCAACACCAAAGCGGCATAAGTCTTGTCCACGCCCCGGCCGCGAAACTGATCCTGCAGATTTGTCAGTGCCGATCTCTTCTTGGCCAGCAGCAGCACCCCAGAAGTTTCTCGGTCCAGCCGATGCACCAACTCCAAGAACCGGGCCTGCGGCCGGGCCTGGCGCAGTTGCTCAATCACGCCCGAGCTCACCCCGCTGCCCCCGTGCACAGCCACCCCCGCCGGCTTGTCAATGGCCAACAAGACGTCGTCTTCGTACAACACGGGGAATTCCCGGGCCACCCCGTCATGGCGAGGCCCTCCTACCCCGTCATCGCGAGGTCCTCCTACCCCGTCATTGCGAGGCCCGAAGGGCCGAAGCAATCTCCCGCCCTCACCACCATCCCCACCCGCCACCCGCACCGGCGGCAACCTCACCACGTCGCCCAGCACCAGCCGGGTATCAGCCGCCGCTCGGCCCGCATTCACCCGAACCTCCCCCGACCGAATCACCCGGTAGACGTGAGATTTCGGCACACCCTTGAGCACTTTGACAAGAAAATTGTCCAGGCGCTGGCCTTCCGACCCCTCGTCCACCACGAGGCGCCGAACGGCGGGGGCCTTGGCAGGCGCTTCGCCCCTTATAATGCGGCGGTCCACGTGTGTGCTGCAAGTGCTTGATTTTTGGGAGTTTACCCGGGCCAAGCAGCCACTCAGGGATCGGTCGAGGTTCAGGGAACGCGCAAAGAGCCGTCCCGGGTCTGTTGACCACAAGCGTTGATGCAACGTTTGGCACCGGCGTCGGTTGCGCGTCCCCAAGTGAGCGCAGAGGCCTCAGGTCCAAGCGGCAGAGACACGAAACACAAGAACCGCTTGGCGGGTCTTTCGAGACCGCCGAGCACCGACAGATTGATGATGGGTCCAGAGGCCCCGGCACCGAGATCGCGCTTTGCAGTGCATCTCACTGTGCATCAACCGCTGGATCCAATGCGTTCAAACATTGACGTTCCTCGTGACGACTTTGCTGACTTCCACCTCCCATCCTGCGCGTGACCCCGGGCTGTTCCCGGCGTGGCCGCTGCGGGGTGTTGCCTGGCCTGCGCGCGGCGCAGCGAGCAGGAGGTCCAAGAAGCCCAGTGCCTGCGTCACGCGCGGTCGCTTCAACGTTCAAGCGCTAGCGCCAACGCCGCAGATCTAAGAGTCGCGTTCGCTTCGGCCCCAGCGGGCCAAGTGAGCCGATCGATCCGCGGTCCAGGGCGATTCGATTCATCGGTTCTTGCTTCGTTTCTCGTGCATCGGAGAGTGGCGCCGGATGCTCTGTTCGCAGAGCCGATGGCGCATCAGGTCGTGCCCACAAGGCAGGGCCATTTGGAGTGCACCAGACAAATGAAACGAATGCTCATCAATGCCACGCAGCCCGAAGAGCGGCGCCTGGCCATCGTCGACGGACAAAAGCTCCTCGACTTTGAAACCGAAATCGAAGGGCGCGAACAGCGCAAAGGCAATATCTACAAGGCCGTAGTGACACGGGTCGAGCCCGCACTCGAAGCCTGCTTTGTCGACTACGGCGAAGACCGTCACGGCTTCTTGCCCTTCAAAGAAATTTCGCGCAACTACTTCCGCGAGGGCGTGGACGTGCGCAACGCCAAGATTGGCGACGCCATCAAAGAAGGCCAAGAACTGCTGGTTCAGGTCGAGAAAGAAGAGCGCGGCAACAAAGGCGCGGCGCTCACCACCTTCGTCAGCCTGGCTGGACGCTACCTGGTCCTCATGCCCAACAACCCCCGTGGGGGCGGCGTGAGCCGGCGCATCGAAGGCGAAGACCGCGAAGAACTCAAAGACAACCTTGAGCAGCTCGACTACCCCAAGGGCATGAGCTTGATTGCCCGCACGGCCGGCATCGGCCGCAGTGCCGCAGAGCTGCAGTGGGACCTCAACTACATGCTCAAGCTCTGGAGCGCCATCGACGAGGCATCGAAGGCGGGCAAGGGCGCCTTCCTGATTTATCAAGAAAGCTCATTGGTCATCCGTGCCATCCGCGACTATTTCACCGCTGACATCGGTGAGATCCTGATCGACACCGACGACATCTTCGATCAGGCCCACCAGTTCATGAACCACGTGATGCCGGAGACGGCCAATCGCGTGAAACGCTACCGTGATGACGCCGCGTTGTTCAGCCGGTTCCAAATCGAACACCAGATCGAGACGGCCTTCTCACGCACGGTCAACCTCCCCTCGGGCGGCGCCATCGTCATCGACCACACCGAAGCCTTGGTGGCGGTGGACGTCAACTCGGCCCGAGCCACGCGCGGCGGCGACATCGAAGAAACCGCCACCCGCACCAACCTCGAGGCGGCCGACGAAATCGCCCGCCAGATGCGTCTGCGCGACCTGGGCGGCCTCATCGTGGTCGACTACATCGACATGGAGGAAAGCAAGAACCGGCGCGAGGTGGAGCAACGCCTGCGCGACGCGCTGCGCAATGACCGCGCGCGTGTGCAGTTCGGCTCTATCAGCAAGTTCGGTCTGCTGGAGCTCAGCCGCCAGCGTCTGCGTCCCGCGCTGTCTGAAGGCAATCACATCACTTGCCCGCGATGCAATGGCACCGGCCATATTCGCGACACCGAAAGTTCAGCACTGCAGATCTTGCGCGTCATCCAAGAGGAGGCGCTCAAGGACAACACGGCCGCCGTGCATGTGCAAGTGCCGGTGGAAGTCACCAGCTTCTTGCTCAACGAAAAGCGCACCGAAATCACCAAGATCGAGATGAAGCAGCGCGTCACGGTGCTGCTCGTGCCCAACAAGCACCTCGAAACCCCCAACTACAAGCTCGAGCGCCTGCGCCATGACGATCCGCGTCTGGACAATTTCCGCGCCAGCTACTCGATGGTCGAAGAGCCCGAAGAAGAGGTCGGCATCACCCGACGCGAAAAGGCCAAGGCCAAGCAAGAGCCTGTCATCAAAGGTGTGCTGCCTGACCAGCCAGCACCGCCTGCCGCCGCCAAGCCCGCATCGGCCGCGACGGCCACATCGGCACCGGCCGTTGCAGCGCCCGTGCCAGCTGCCAAGCCGGTCACCGCCTCCAGCGGTGGCTTCTTTGGTTGGATCAAGAACCTGTTCGGAGGCGGCGCCCCCGCCACACCGGCCGCGCAGCCGGCGGCGGAGCCCGCCACCAAGCCTGAAGGCAAGGGAGAGGGCAAAGAGGGCCGAGAAGGTCGCGACGGCCGTCGTGGTGACCGCGGTGACCGAGGCCGAGGACGCGGTGAACGTGGCTCACGAGAAGGTCGCGAAGGCCGTGAAGGACGTGAGGGACGCGAAAACCGTGAAGGACGTGAGGGCCGCCGTGGTGATCGTCAAGACCGGGGGCCTCGTGCCGACCGGGTCGAGCGTCCAGCCGCTGCCGACACCCTGGCCGCTGGTGCTGCCACCACCGAGGGGACGGCAGCCGCGTCCTTCGAAGGCGCTTCAGCCCCTGGCCTGCAAGATGGCGCCGACGCAGATCGCGAGGGCCGTCGCCGCCGCCGCCGCGGTGGACGCGGTCGTGATCGCGATGACCAACGCCCTGAAGGGCTCGAGGCACCAGCCGAAAATGCAGACGGTCAACCCGCAACGCCGCAATCCCAGGACGTGGCTGGCGCCGACCATTCGGCCCATCCGTTCGACAAAGACCGCACCGTCGATCACGCGACCGAAGGCACCGGTGACGGCTCCACTGACGGCACCTCCGACAATGGTCGCCGCCGTGGCCGAGGCCGTGACCGCCTGCGCCGAGATCGTCGCCCCGACGGCGTCACCGTCGAGGGATCCACTCCCACCGACGACCCGTCATCGCAAGGCCCACAGGGCCGCGGCGATCTCCCCGAGGACTCACACGCCACCCCGTCATCGCAAGGCCCAGAGAGCCGCGGCGACCTCCCCGAGGACTCACACGCCACCCCGTCATCGCGAGGCCCCCAGGGCCGCGGCGATCTCCCAGCGGCGCCCTACGTCCTCCCCCTGGACGACCTCCACCGCATCGCCCAAGGCAGCGGTCTGCAATGGGTCAACTCTGACGCCGACAAGATCGCGGCTGCGCAAGCCGCCATCGCCGCCGAGCCCAAGCCGGTGCACGTCCCGCGCGAGCCCAAGCCCCCGGTGGTCATCGACGAAGGCCCGCTCATCCTGGTCGAGACGCGCAAAGACCTCTCTCAGGTCAAGCTGCCCTTCGAGCAGTAAGGTCGTTGGGGGCGCGTGGCTTCAGACCGAGGCCACGCACTCCAGCGCCTGCAGATACGCCTCCTGCCGCATCAACTCCTCCCACGCCACGGGAGGCGTCTGCGGCAACAGGGCCAGTCGGCGCGCTTCGCTCGCGGGGTCTGGCGACCAGCGCCCGCTCGACTGCAAGCGCAGCAGGCCGTCCAGCAATTCATCCAACGCCCGCCCGCCGTTCACATTCGACTGGTTGCACATCAACACCAGGTCGCAGCCCGCGTTGAGCGCCATCGCCGCCGCCTCGTCATAGGGCAGTGACCGTCCTTCCAAATGGCGCGCGCCTTCCATGGTGAGGTCGTCACTGAAGATCGCCCCGCCGAACTGCAATTGCGTTCGCAAGATGTCTTTCAGCCACCGCTCAGAAAACCCTGCGGGCTTGCGATCCACCTTGGGGTAGATCACGTGCGCGGGCATCACACTGGCCAAACTCGTGCTCAACCATTCATAAGGTCTTGCATCATCGGCCAAGATCGCTTTGAGCGATCGCGAGTCCACCGGCACATCCACGTGGCTGTCCGCCGCCACATAGCCATGACCCGGAAAGTGCTTGCCGCAACTTTGCATGCCAGCCTTCAGCAGCCCATGCATCACGCTCTTGGCCAACATCGTCACCACACGCGGGTCGCGGTGGAACGCGCGGTCACCAATCACGCCACTCGGCCCGTGGTCCAAATCCAGCACGGGCGTAAAGCTCAGGTCCACCGCGCACGCGCGCAGCTCTGAGGCCAGCACATAGCCCACCGCCGTCGCCACATTCGTGGCCCGCAGAGCGTCCTTCATCCACAAGCGCCCCAACTCGCGCATGGCCGGCAGCGACGTGAACCCATCGGTCCTGAACCGCTGCACCCGCCCACCCTCATGGTCCACACACACCAACATGTCGGGCCGGATGTCCTTCACCTTTGCGATCAAGTCCGTCAGTTGCCGACGATCCACCCAATGCCGCGCAAACAAGATCAGACCCCCCACCAGCGGGTGTCTCAATCGACGCCGATCGTCGGCGTTCAAGGTCGTGCCCGCCATATCCAGCACCACCGGCGCATGTTCAAAGGTCATCGTCCTTCTCCCCCCACCACCTCCACCACCACAAACGCGCTGGCGTAGTCCATCTCATCGCTCACACTCACATGCGCGCGAAGCTGTCGCGCCGAGCACCAGTCCGCCAGCGCTCCATGCAGCTCAATTTCGGGCTTGCCGCTGCGGGCCTTCACCACCTCACACGCCCGCCAGGTCATGGGCATGCGCATGCCCAAACCGATGGCTTTCGAGAACGGTTCCTTGGCCGCAAACCGGGTGGCCAAATACCGCACGCCACGCTGCGGTGTGCGCGTCCAGCGCTCGCGGAACACCGCCATCTCATGCGGCCCCAATACTTTCTGCGCAAACCGCTCGCCACGCCGCTCCAGCGTGGCCTGCACGCGGCGGATGTCGCACAAATCCGTGCCGATGCCGTAGATCACGGGCCCTGCACCTCTCGGATGCACTGTTGGTACAACTTCACCGAGGTGGCCAATCCAAACTCCAAGGCGTCGGCGCACAGCGCGTGGCCAATCGACACCTCATCCACGCCCGACACCGCACGCAAAAAATCGCCCAAGTTGTCGCGGTTCAAGTCGTGGCCTGCGTTCAACCCCAGCCCCGCCGCGTGCACTGCCTGGCCCGCCGCCACATAGGTCGCCAGCAACGCAGCCTGCTCAGGCGTGCCATGCGCTCGCGCAAAGGCTTCGGTGTACAGCTCCACCCGGTCAGCCCCCACTGCGCGCACTGCAGCCATCGCTGACGGCTCGGGATCCATGAACAAGCTCACCCGCATCCCCATGGCTTTCAGCTCAGCCACCAGGGGTCGCAGCCGCTCTCCATCTTGTGTCAGATCCCACCCATGGTCTGACGTGGCTTGCCCCACGCCGTCGGGCACCAAGGTGGCTTGGTGCGGCGCCATCCCCTGGGCATGCAAGTCCCGCAGCAAGTCCATCAGATTGTGAAACGGGTTGCCCTCGATGTTGAACTCCGCCTGCGGCCAGCGCTTCAACAAACCCGCCAAGTCCCACACATCTTTGGCCGTGATATGTCGCGCATCGGGCCGGGGATGCACCGTGATGCCATCAGCGCCCGCCTCCAACGCCTGCGTGGCCAGCCGCACCACATCCGGCAAGCCGACGGGACGCGTGTTGCGCAACAGGGCGATGCGGTTCACATTCACCGACAACGCGGTACGACCCGCGTGCGGGTTCGCGTGGCTTTCAGGGGCGACGAGTGGGTTCATAAGTGATCAAATTTTGCACCCCTTGCATGACGGTGCGTGTGCGCAAGGTCGATGTCCCTGCATGATAGTGAAGCAGCGCGCGCAAGGCCGAACGCAGCGGCGCCAGCGCGGGCAAACAGGCCTTCTGCAGCGCCCCCACCCGGTCCATCGTCGAGCCGGTCCCCTCCAGCGCGGCCTGCAGTTGCAGCAACTGTGCCCCCGTCAATGCGCTGGGGGCGGCGGCCCCGTCTTCGCGTCCAGGCATCGAGGGCGGGGCAGGGGCCATGGCCATCACCCCGGCCTCCGGCACGAGCGCATAGGCCTGCTGGGCCACCACCGGCTGCACGGTCAAGGTCACCATGGACAAGTCCGGCAGCAATCCTGTTTCTCGCAGCAACAACAGCTCGAAGGCGCGCAGCGCCGCTTGTTCGCGCGCCGGCTCGCTGCCCTCCACCAAGCCTGGCAACGTGGCGGCGTACGCGTCAAACAACGCCGGATGGGGATCTTGCCGGGCCAGCAACTTCATGATCAATTCGTTGCAATAAAACCCACGGAACAGCGCCGCGCCCGACAGCATCGGCAACCCTCCCGCCCACTCGGCCTGCCGCAAGGTGTGAACTTCGGAGTGCTCATCGGCCGTCTCGCTCGCCTTTCGCGCCAAGCCCATGTGCAGACGCTGAAACGGCAGCAACACCGAGCGGAACTGCGAATACGGACGCTTGGCGCCTTTGGCGGCCACGGCCATGCGGCCGCGCTCACGGGTGAAGACATCCAAAATCAGGCTCGACTCGCTCCAGTCATAGCTGTGCAACACATAAGCCTCCAACGGGCCCGCCGGCGCCTTCTTCGGCCCGTTTGCCCTGGTGCTCACTGCCCGTACCCGTAGGTGCGCAAATGCTCTTCGTTGTCCGCCCAGCCGCTGCGCACCTTCACCCACAGCTCCAAAAAGACCTTGGCGTCCAGCAGCGGTTCCAAATCCTGCCGCGCCTCCGCTCCGATGCGCTTGAGCCGCTCACCGCCCTCGCCAATGATCATGCCCTTGTGCGCTTCACGCTCCACGATCACCGTGGCCGCAATGCGCACCATTCGCGCCGCCTGCACACCCGGCTCTTCCTCAAACCTGTCGATCACCACGGTCGAGGTGTAGGGCAGCTCGTCGCCCGTCAGCCGGAAGATCTTTTCCCGGATCAACTCACTGGCCAAAAACTTCTCGCTCCGGTCGGTGAGTGCTTCGGCGTCATGGAACCAAGGTTGTTCGGGCAAAAGGGGTCGCAAAATGCCCAGCAGCCGCTCGGTATCAGCGGGCTTTTGCGCTGAAAGTGGCACAAATTCCGCAAATTTGTACTCATCTTGCATCTTTTGCAACCAAGGCAATACATCTTGGCGGCGCGACAAAGCATCCAATTTGTTCCCCACCAGCACCACCGGCTTGTGAAACCCTGGGGCTCGCATCAGTTCCAGCACCTTGGCGTCATCTGTAGTGAACTTGCCGGCTTCTGTCATGAAAATCACCAAATCCACATCAGTCAGAGACGACAGCACGGTGCGGTTCAGCGTTTTGTTCAAAGCCGCCGTATGACGGGTCTGAAACCCCGGCGTGTCCACAAACACAAACTGCGTGTCGTCCAGCGTACGGATGCCGGTGATGCGGTGCCGGGTGGTTTGGGCCTTGCGCGAGGTGATGCTCACCTTTTGTCCCACCAAGGCATTGAGCAAGGTGCTTTTGCCCACGTTGGGTCGTCCGACGATGGCAATCAAACCGCAGCGTGGGTGAGCATCCATGGTGTCGGGTCCTGTTCCTGTCGTCCTAACGTGTGCCTTGGAGTTCATCCAACATCCGCCGCGCCGCCTCCTGCTCAGCCGCCCGGCGAGACTTTCCTTCACCTCGTGCCCATTTCACCTGACCGGCCGGTGCCGCCACCTCGCACACCACCTCAAAAGTCTGTGCGTGGGCTTGCCCCCGTGTGGCCTCCACACGGTAAATCGGCACACTCAGCTTGCGCGCTTGCAGCCATTCTTGCAAGGCGGTTTTCGCGTCCTTGGTCCAGCGCCCCGTGTCGCCCGCCTCAATGACCTCGCCAAACAAGCGAGTGACCACCGAGCGCGCAGCCTCAAAGCCGCCATCGACATAAGTGGCCCCGATCAGCGCCTCCACCGCGTCCGCCAACATGGACGGCCGCTGGGCCCCGCCCGAACGCGTCTCGCCTTCGGACATGCGCAACAAAGGCGGCAGGCCCAATGCCAATGCGGCCTGATGCAAGCTGTCCTCCCGCACCAAATGCGCCCTCACACGAGTCAGGTCGCCCTCGTCCGATCCCGCAAATCGCTCATACAACAGGGCCGAAATCACCAAGTTCAGCACCGCATCGCCCAAGAACTCCAGCCGCTCGTTGTGCTGGGCCCCAAAACTGCGGTGCGTCAACGCGCGCATCAGCAGCCCTGAGTCCCGAAACTGATGGCCCAAGGCTTGTTGCAAAGTCTGAAGGGAGTGAATGGGCATCGCCGTCAGCCAGATTGCTTCGTCGCTACGCGCCTCGCAATGACGGGTTACCCGTCATGCCGAGGGACCACCTACCGGTCATTGCGAGGGGCCGAAGGCCCCGAAGCAATCTCCTCATTGGAAGGCGCCAATGCGCCCCAGATTGCCGAAATTCATCCACACATAAAACGCCTTGCCCACGATGTTCTCATCCGGCACAAAACCCCAGAAGCGCGAATCCTGCGAGTTGTCGCGGTTGTCGCCCATCATGAAGTAATGCCCCGGCGGCACCTTGCAAGTCACGCCCTCAGCCGTGTAGCGGCAGTTCTCTACAAACGGAAAACGCTTTTCCAGCCCGCCGAAAAATGCGGGGCGCTTGGGGTCCACCAGCACCCGGTGCTCCACCGCACCCAGCTTTTCCGCAAACTGCGGCGCGTAGCGCATGCTGTCT
Source organism: uncultured Rubrivivax sp. (assembly GCA_964498795.1). Taxonomy (GTDB): domain Bacteria; phylum Pseudomonadota; class Gammaproteobacteria; order Burkholderiales; family Burkholderiaceae_C; genus Rubrivivax. The sequence goes on from CAZCJB010000069.1 coordinate 12,848, forward strand.
TCATCGTAGTACTCGCCCAGCGACTGCATCGGCACCTCTTGGCCATTCACCGTCAAGCGCTGGTTCACATACGCCACCTCGTCGCCCGGCACACCCACCACCCGCTTGATGTAGTCCATGCGAGGGTCAGGCGGGTAGCGAAACACCATCACATCACCCCGCTGCGGCGAGTTGTTTTCGATGATCTTCTTGTTCAGCACCGGCAAACGCACACCGTAGGTGAACTTGTTCACCAAGATCAAATCGCCCACCTGCAGGGTCGGCACCATCGATCCCGACGGAATCTTGAACGGCTCGAACAAGAACGACCGCAGCACAAACACCACCAAGATCACCGGGAACAACCCCGCCGTCCAATCCAGCCACCAAGGCTGCATCAGCAGACGCTGCTTGGCTTCTTCCACGTTGCCATCCACCTTGTCGATGCCCAGCTTTTGCAACTCGGCACGCCGCGCCATATCCGCCTGCTCCACGGCCTGGGCAGCGGCCACGCGCTCGGGCTCAAACTTGAAGCGCTCGGCCAGCCAATACACAAAAGTCACCGCTGTCAAGATGAACAGCAGCAGCGAGAAATTGCCAATCCAGAACCCGAGGAACCAGCCCCCCAGGTAGACGGTCAAGGCGCCAAACAGCGCGGCGGTGAGTGCACTCATGTGGTTCTCAGAGAGTCATTCTTCTACTTGGAGGATGGCCAAGAACGCCTCTTGAGGCACCTCGACCGACCCGATTTGTTTCATCCGCTTCTTGCCGGCTTTTTGCTTTTCCAGCAGTTTGCGCTTGCGGGTAATGTCACCCCCATAGCATTTTGCCAGCACGTTCTTGCGCAACGCCTTGATGTTCTCTCGCGCGATGATGTTGGCGCCAATGGCGGCCTGAATGGCCACGTCATACATCTGCCGCGGAATGATTTCGCGCATCTTGGCCGCAATCT
>CAZCJB010000070.1:0-13433 GCA_964498795.1 uncultured Rubrivivax sp.
TGGTGCACGTGAACTTCCAGACGCAAGCGCGCACCCTCAAAGACAGTGGGCGCGCCTATGCCCAGATCATCGCCAGCCATGGTGCATCGCTGAGCGAGCTGTGACCTGGGTCGACGGGTTGTGACTTGTTCGCCACAGTGAGGGCCCGGTAGGTGTAAACGATTACATGGCGCGCCCCATATTGGGGTTCCAATCATGAAAACCTTTACATCCCCAAATTTTAGAGATGCCTTCCACCATTCGTGATGTGGCGCGGGTTGCCGGCGTGTCGGTGGCCACTGTGTCGCGCGCGCTCAATGGTGCCCAAAACGTGCTGCCGGGCACACGGGCGCGCATCTTGGAAGCAGCCGCTGAACTGCGCTTTGCGCCTTCTGGGGCTGCGCGCAGCTTGATCACCCGGCGCACCGACACCATCGGCGCCTTGCTGCCCGATTTGCACGGGGAGTACTTCTCGGAGTTGATTCGCGGCATGGACCAAGCCGCGCAGGCTCGGGGGCTGCATTTGTTGGTGTCGAGCTCGCACGGCGATGCGCAAGCAGCCGCGGCAGCCGTGCGTGCCATGAATGGCCGGGTAGACGGGCTCATCGTGATGTCTCCGCACGCCGACGCAGAACTCTTGCAACGCAACCTCCCAGGGAGTTTGCCGGCGGTGTTGATCAACAGTGGCCTGGAGCTGCACGATCTGCCCAATTTCGATGTGGACAATTTTGGCGGCGCCTTGTCCATGACGCGCCACTTGGTGCAACGCGGGGCGCGGCGCATCGCCTTCATCGGCGGCCCTTCGGGCAATCATGAGGCTCGAGAGCGACTTCGCGGGTACCAAGCAGCCTTGCCGCCAGGTGCGGAGTACTTGGTGTTCGAGGGCGATTTTGGTGAGGCCTCTGGGTGGGCCGCGGGCGCACGCATCGCGGTGTCACAGGTCCGGCCCGATGCCGTCTTTGCGGCCAACGACATGATGGCCATAGGCTGCCTGGGCGCCTTGCTCGATGCGGGGTTGCGGGTGCCGGAGGATGTGTGGCTCGCCGGCTTTGATGACATCCCCACCGCCCGGTACGTGTCACCGGCCCTGTCCACCGTGCGCGTGGGCATCGCTGAGCTGGGCCGGCGGGCCATGGAGGGCCTGGTGAGCGCCATTGATGACGCCGCCGCCACGCCCCGCCGCACGGCCGCCGTGCGCCACGAGACCATTCCCACCGAGCTGGTGATCCGCAAATCCTGCGGCAGCGCCGACGGCTCGTTTTTCACCGTTCCCTGACTGACGATTCCCTAGACTGAAGGAGACCCACGATGAACTTGAGTAAGAGCAAACGGTTCCAACGCCATGCGCTGGCGGCGGCCGTGACCCTGGCCCTGGCCGGGGCCGCGCATGCGCAGTTGGCTTCTTCCACCATCAAAGGCCAGGTGAGCGCCACGCAAGCGGGCACGGTGGTCACTGCCGTGAACACGGCCAATGGGGCCACCTACCGCACCACCACGCTGTCCGACGGCAGCTACGTCCTGACCGGCTTGGCGCCGGGGAGTTACGAGATCCGCGTGGGAGGTCAAAAATCACAAGCCATCACGCTGTCCATTGGTGAGACCGCGTCGGTCGACCTGGCGGTGGGCACGGCTCAACAGGTCACCATCGTGGGTTCGCTGGGGTTGAAAGACGCCACCAACACCGAATCAGCGACCGCCGTGTCCAAGCGGCAGATTGAGACGCTGCCGCAGGTCACGCGCAACTTCCTTGCCTTTGCCGACCTGGCGCCGGGTGTGCGCTTCATCAACGACCCGGCCACGGGTTACACCCGCATCCAAGGCGGTGCCCAAAGCTCAGACCGCGTCAACGTTTTCATTGACGGCATGAGCCAGAAGAACGATCTCACCCGCGGCGGTATCGCCGGGCAGATGGAGTCGCGCGGCAACCCGTTCCCGCAGTCCGCGATTGCCGAATACAAAGTCATCACACAGAACTACAAGGCCGAATACGGCAATGTGTCCAGCACCGCCATCACGGCCGTGTCCAAGTCGGGTACCAACACCACGCAGGGCGATGTCTTCATCGACTACGCCGGCGGCAACCAGATTGCCTACAGCCCCTTCGAGCGCAAGGCAGAAGCTGGTGGCTTCAAGCGTCCGGCCCCCAAGCAAGAGCAGTATGGGGTGTCGTTAGGTGGTGCCTTGGTCAAAGACAAGATCCACTACTTCGTGTCCTATGAGGGCAAGGACAATACGATTCCGTCGCAGCTGGTGGCCCAAAATCTTCAAGGCATCACGGTGACGCCCTGGCTGACCACCAATGTGCTGAGCAAGCAGTGGACCACCAAGCGCGAATTCCACGAAGACCTGTTCTTCGGCAAGCTCAGCTCGGTGGTGGACGACAACAACCGCCTGGAGTTCTCGGCCAAGTTCCGCAACGAGACCGACAAGGGTTCGCTGCAGTATGACGACCATCCGGACTGGGGCTTCTCCACGCCCAGCAACGTGCTCAACCGCACGCAAAAAGAGTCCCGTGCCAACGCCAAGTGGGAACACACGGGTGACCGCTTCGTCAACGAAGCCAATGCGGAGCTGTATTACCAGAGCTATCTGCCCCAAACCACCGACATGAGCCCGTTCGTGGAATACAAGACCACGGGTTGGGCAGGCGTGATGATGGACGGGCGCATGGAAGGCCGCAGCAAGAACAATCAAAACGCCTTCACCCTGAAGGATGACCTCACCTACACCGGCAAGGCGGGCCACGTCATCAAGACCGGTGCCGGCCTGAACAGCTCCACCTACGAGGTCGGTGGCTCACGGTTTGCCGTGCCACACTATTTTGTGTTCATCAAGGCCGATGGCACGCCAGCCACAGTCGCTGAGCAAGCATCGTGGGGCATCAACGACAACAACCCCGCCACCGCCACCAAGTTCTATCCCACCTGGGAGCCGTTCGCGGCCTCGCCGACCCCTGCGGTGTATGCCAAGTACAAGAACAACAAGGTGGGCTTGTACGTGCAAGACGACATCACCGTCAGCAAAGGCGTGGAGATGAACGTGGGCGTGCGTTGGGACTATGAAGACAACGCCTACAACAACGGCTATGTCACACCGGCCCACGTGATCGCGGCCATGAATGCCAAGGACACACGGGCGGGCGCAGCCGCAGGCCAGACCTATGCGCAGTCCCTCGCCAAGGGCGGCATCAACATCGCCGACTACATCTCCACCGGCAAGGAGCGCAAGGCCTTCACGGGTGCGATTCAGCCGCGCGTGGGTATGAGCTGGGACCTCTCTGGTGACAAGAGCACGGTGGTCTTGGGCGGCTTCGGTCGCGCTTATGACCGCACCCCCGCTATGAAGGCACGCGACGAGCTCATCAACAACTCCACCGTGAGCGCTGCGGGCACGGCCTGGGAGTATTGGATGCTCAACAACCACATGAAGATGCCTTACTCGGACCAGTTCAGTCTGGCGCTGCGCAAGGCGGTGTCGGGTTGGAACACCGAAGTGGGCTTGCAGCAGGTCCTGGGGCACAACGAGTTCCTGTGGGCCAACGGAGGCCGCAACCCCGATGGCACGATACCCACAGGTGGCGCATGGTTTGACCCCGCAGGCGGCGGCCCGCCTTCTGTGCAAAAGCTCTTGCTGGGTGACACCTCGGCCAAGACCAAGACCACCAACCTGCTGCTCAAGGCCGACAAGCCTTACACCAAGGAGTCGGGCTGGGGTGCGCAGGTGGCGTTGACGCTGTCCGAGGCCTTCACCACGGCGACAGATTACGGAGCCGAGTCCAGCGATGCCAACCAGTGGAACTGGGCTGCGGGCAAGGCGCAGGGCAGCCAATGGCGCCGCTCCATTGACGTGGAGAAGTACCGCGTGGTGGCCAGCTACAGCAGTGACAACATCCTGCCTTGGGGTGTGTTGCTCGGTGCGAAGGTCACGGCCGGCCCAGGGACCCCGTTCTTCGTCACCAGTTGCGCGGCCGGTTGGGGTTCGGGCTGCCAGCGCTATGTGGTCGACGGCGGCACGTTTGAGCAAGTCGACTTGATGTTGTCCAAGGACGCGAAACTTCCGGCCCTGGGCCAGAAGGTGACCTTCCGCATGGACATCCTCAACTTGTTCAACAAGGCCAACTACGGCAAGTACGATACGTGGGGCGGTGGCCCGAGCACCCCGGCGCAAAACGTCTGGGGTGGCGACAATGCCAACGCAGGCAAGCCGGGGGGTTTGACCGGACCCATGCGCACCGTCAAAGTGGGGATGAAGGTCGACTTCTAAGCGGCCTTGTTTTCGGCACGTGCATCGGGGGTCTTTGCATCCCTGGTGCACACTCCCGACTGACTTTTCGCGGGCTTGAGCCCTGCCATGCGGCGGGGCTGGCTTTCGTCGTCCTGAGGATTTTGGATGCTGAACGATCCTTCGCGCCGCCAATGGCTTGCCCAGTCCGGTCGATGGGCCGGTACCGTCACGGCAGCGCTGAGCGCAGGAAGCCTCACGGGACTCACAGGGCTCGTCAGCGGCTGCCAAAGCACCGGGCCAGCGACTGAACGCTTCGCCGCACCGTCGGCCGCAGAGGCTGCAGCCTTGCTCGATGATCTTGAGCGGCGCACCTTCAATTTCTTTTGGGACACCACCGATGCCACCACCGGGTTGGCCCCAGACCGGTGGCCCACGCCCTCGTTCTGCAGCGTGGCAGCGGTCGGCTTCGCGCTCACAGGCTACTGCTTGGGCGTGAGCCGCGGTTGGGTCACACGGGCCCAGGCGCGCGATCGGGTGCTGACCACGCTGAGGACTTTTCGTGATGCTCCACAGGGCAGCGCCGCCAGCGGCGTGGCCGGATACCGAGGGTTTTTTTATCACTTCTTGGACATGAAAAGCGGCACGCGCTTTGCGCGCTGCGAGTTGTCCACGGTGGACACCAGCTTGCTGCTGGCGGGCATGTTGTGTTGTCAGTCGTTCTTCGACAGCCCTGATGCACAAGAAGCGCAGTTGCGATCCATCGTCGATGACATCTATGGTCGGGTGGACTGGGCTTGGGCCCAGGTGCGCCCACCGCTGATTGGGCACGGCTGGCACCCCGAAACGGGCTTCATTGCCTCGGACTGGAAGGCCTACGATGAATCGATGCTGGTCTACCTGTTGGCCTTGGGTTCGCCCACGCGGCCCCTAGACCGCAACGCCTGGGACGGCTGGGCCAGCGGATTGAACGCGGCCTGGGGCCAGGACTACGGACAGACCTATGTGCGATTTCCGCCCTTGTTTGGCCACCAATTCACTCAGTGTTGGGTCGACCTGCGTGGCGTACAAGATGATTTCATGCGGTCTAAAGGCTTGGATTACTTTGCAAATTCCCGGCGCGCCACTCTCGCGCAACGCGCCTACGCCATCGCCAATCCGCAAGGTTGGGCCGGCTACGGCGCTGAACTGTGGGGAGTGAGCGCCTGCGATGGCCCGGCCGACGTGGTGCGCGAATTTGGCGGCACATTGCGCAAGTTCATCAGCTACGCTGGGCGGGGTATGGCGCTTTATGACGACGGCACGATCGCTCCTTACGCGGCAGGTTCGTCCATTGCCTTCGCACCCGAGGTGGTGGTGCCCATGCTGGCCGCCATGAAGCAGCGGTATGGCGCGGAGATTTACGGGCCCTATGGCTTTGTCGATGCCTTCAACCCGAGTTTTACGTTCACGGACGTGTTGCTCACGCACGGGCGCATCGCACCGGGCGTGGGCTGGGTCGACAGCGACCACCTGGGCATCGATCAGGGCCCGCTGTTGGCCATGCTGGGCAATTACCGCGGCGAGGTGGTCTGGGGCGCCATGCGGCGCAATGCCCATCTGCGACGCGGCTTGGAACGCGCCGGCTTCCGCGGTGGCTGGATCGGCTGAGATCATGCGCAGCGCCCGGCGCGAGGAATCTCACTGGTCCCACCCGCACCACCGGGGCCACCGCCGACGCTCCTTTTTGGCCGGGTTGGCCGGGTCGGCCGCCTCGGCGTGCAGTGTCGTCACGTTGGGGGGATGCGGCCGCGCCGATGCCCCAGCCATCCGCTTTTGGGCCATGGGGCGTGAGGGTGAGGTGGCCACCACCTTGCTGCAAGGTTTTTTGCAGGAGAACCCCGGCGTGCAAGTTCGCGTCGAGCAATTGCCCTGGAGCGCCGCCCATGAAAAGCTGCTGACGGCTTTTGCCGGAGATGCGACCCCCGATGTGGCACAAATGGGCAACACCTGGCTGCCGGAAATGGCCGCCTTGGGCGCTTTGGAGCCTTTGGACGGATGGCTGGCTCGCACCCCTTCGATCGACCGCAGCGATCACTTTGAGGGCATCTGGGCGACCAACCGCATTGAGGGTCGCACGGTGGGCTTGCCTTGGTACGTCGACACCCGCCTGTTGTTCGTGCGCAAGGACCTGCTGGCATCCGTGGGGTTTCAAGACGTGCCCACTCAGTGGGACGACTGGGTGCGCTGTTTGGCCGCTCTCAAGGCAGGGCCGGTGGCCACCCCCTTGCTGTTGCCCACCAACGAATTCGAGCCGCTGCTGGCGCTGGCCCTGCAACAAGACGAGGAGTTGCTGCGCGACGGCGGACGCTACGGCAATTTTTCGGCAGCCGGGTTTCGACGGGCGCTGGGCTTTTACCGCAGCCTGTTCGAGCGGGGCTACGCCCCCGGTCTCACGAACAACCAAGTGGCCAATGTCTGGCAAGAGTTTGGTCGGGGCACCTTTGCCTTTTATATCTCAGGGCCCTGGAACATCGGAGAATTCAAGCGGCGTCTGCCCGCGTCCCTGCAATCAGCTTGGACGACGGCGCCCCTGCCTGGGCCCCGCGGGCCCGGCGCGTCCATCGCAGGAGGCTCCAGCCTGGTGTTGTTCAAGCGCTCGGCCCACAAAGCACAGGCTTGGCGTTTGATTGAGTACCTCAGCCGACCTGAGGTGCAACGCACCTTCTACCGCCTGACCGGCAATCTGCCCCCCCGCCGCAGCGCATGGCAACTGCCATTGGGCGATGCCCCGCCCTTGGCGCAAGACCCGCTGGCGCGAGCCTTTGCGCTGCAGCTCGAGCGTGTGCGCGCCACGCCGGCCGTGCCAGAGTGGGAACGCATCGTGCAAGACATGCAGTTGGCTGCGGCCCGCAGTGTGCACGAGCGGCAGCCGTTGGAGGACACCACGCGACGCTTGGACGCGCATGTGGATGCCTTGCTGGAGAAGCGGCGCTGGATGTTGAGTCGAGCGCCAAAGAGCTCGAACCCGTCATGACACGCGACCGCATCTGGACCCGACTGGCGTTCATCGCGCCCGCGATGAGCGTCATTGCGCTGTTCTTTTTTCTGCCAGTCTTGATCGGTCTGGGTTTGAGCCTGACTGACTTTGACATCTATGCGCTGGCCGACTGGCGCCACTTGCGCTTCGTCGGTCTGGACAACTATGTCCACCTGTTGCGATTGCCACTGTTTTGGCAGTCTTTGGGCAACACCGTCTACTTTGTGGCGGTGGGGGTGCCCTTATCGATCGGTTTGTCGCTGTTGGCGGCCGTGTGGTTGCAATCGCCCCTGGTTCGGTTCAAGCCCTTGTTTCGCACCGCCTTGTTCGCACCCGTGGTCGCCACGCTGGTGGCGGTGGCGGTGATTTGGCGCTACCTGGTGCACGTGCGCTATGGGCTGATCAATGAGATGCTCGGTTGGTGGGGCATCGACCCCGTGGACTGGTTGGGCGATCCTCGCTGGTCCATGCCCACGATCATTGTGTTTGCGGCCTGGAAGAACTTTGGCGGCAACATGATCATCCTCATGGCCGCGCTGCAAGCCATCCCTCAAGAGCTCTATGAAGCCGCTCGCATGGATGGCGCGTCAGCCTGGCAGCGATTTGTGGATGTGACGCTGCCCGGTCTAGCCCCCACGCTCTTCATGGTCAGTGTGCTCACCACGGCAGGCTACTTTCAATTGTTTGCCGAACCTTATGTCATGACACAAGGCGGTCCGTTGCAGAGCACCCTCAGCGTCTTGTACTTGATGTACGAAGAAGGCTTTCGATGGTGGAACCTTGGAGCGGCATCGGCCGTGGCCTTCTTGCTGTTTGTCCTCATCCTGATCGTTACGCGAGGCTGGGTGTTTGTGGCGCGTCGTGCCGGATGGGAGGCCGCATGAAAACCCTCCTCATGCGAAGCGCGCTGCACCTGGGCCTGTTGGCGCTTGCAGGCTTTTCGCTGCTGCCCCTGTTGTGGATGGTGTCAGCCTCGTTCATGCCCGCAGGGGCGGCCAGCACCTACCCACCGCCTTGGTGGCCTGGCTCGATTCCTGGCCCCCAAGGCGCCACCTTGGAGCACTACCGTCACCTCTGGGTGGAGGGGCGCATTGGTCGCGCCTTCTTTAACAGTTTGGGCGTAGCCAGTGCTTCGACCCTCTTGTCGGTGATGCTGAACGCGGCCGCCGGGTATGCCTTTGCCAAGCTGAAATTTCCCGGGCGCGAGACCTTGTTTGCCCTGTTGCTGGCTGCACTCGTCATCCCTGGGCAGGTGGCCATGCTGCCGCTGTTTCTGATGCTCAAAGCAATGGGGTTGGTGAACACCTGGGCGGGTGTGCTGGTCCCCGGTTTGGCCAGCATCTTCGGCATCTTCTTGGTGAGGCAATACGCCTTGAGCATCCCGGATGAGTTGATCGAAGCGGCGCGCATTGACGGCGCGGGCGAGTTCAGGATCTTTGCCACGGTAATACTGCCGTTGATGAAGCCCGTGTTGGTGACGCTGGCCGTCTTGACCTTTTTGGGCAGTTGGAATGACTTCATGTGGCCGCTCATCGTCCTGACGGACGGTGACCTGCACACGCTGCCGGTGGCGCTGGCCTCACTCACGCGAGAACATGTGCAAGACGTGGAGATGATGATGGCAGGCGCCGTCATCACGGTCTTGCCGGTGTTGAGCCTGTTCCTGGCGCTACAGCGCCATTACCTGCAAGGGTTGCTGCTCGGAGGGGTCAAGGGATGAGAGCCGCGCGTGTAGCGATCCTTGCGATGCTTTTGAGCTCGCTGGGAGTCGGGCAGGCTCAAACCCCCTTCTTGGAAGCAGCTGCATGGACCGCCAGTGCCTCAGACCAAGTCCGCGCCTCGACACGTGCGGCGAGCGATGGCTTGTGCCTGGACGCAGACTTTGGAGGCGTATCGGGCTATGCAGTCATGCGACGAGAGTGGCCGCTGCAATGGCCCGAACCCTTTGACCTGGAACTTCAAATCAAGGGCCAAGGCGCGGTCAACGATGTGCAGATCAAGTTTGTGGACGCCAGCGGTGACAACGTTTGGTGGGTGCACCGTCCTCAAATGAAGTTTGCGCCAGGTTGGCAGACGTGGCGATTGAAGCAGCGACATGTGCAGTTTGCCTGGGGACCCACCCAGGACAAGTCGCTTCGCCACACCCGTTTCATTGAGGTCGTGGTAGCCGCAGCCCAAGCAGGCCCTCAGGGAACCACCGCCCAGGCCCCACGAGGGAGCGGTCGCAGTTCGGTGTGTGTGGCCTCGATGCGCCTGACCCCTCGCATGCCGGACCCGCAGGCTTGGCCTGCCCCCACGGCCTCATCGGATGACCAGGCACTCACACTCGACTGGGGGGTGATGCGAGAGTTCAATGGGCTGAGTGTGGCGTGGCCGCAGACCTTGGCCTCAAGCCCATCGCCAGTGGAGCGGAATTACGACATTCAACTCAGCCGTGATGGCCAACAGTGGGATTTGGTGCGCGAGGTTCGAGGCTCGACGCAAAAGTGGGACGCGGTGTTCTTGCCCGAGCAGGAGAGCCGATGGGTTCGTCTGGTTCGGAAGTCGTCGTTTTCCCAATGGCCCGAGATCCAGTTGCGATCCGCGAGCGAATGGCCCGATCTGAATGCCGTGATGTCCACCCAAGCGCAAAAGGTGCCGCGCGGCCATGTGCCTCGCGCCTTTGTCGGTGAACAAAATTACTGGACGCTGGTGGGTGTGGATGGTGGAGGCGCGCATGCGGCCTTGCTCAGCGAAGACGGTGCGGTGGAGTTGGGGCGAGGTGGCCCAAGCATTGAACCCGTGGTTCGGCTGGAAGGAGCGTCCTCGCCGCTCGTCACCTGGGCCGATGTCCAAATTCAACATGAGCTGCCGAAAGGCTACATCCCCCAACCCGTGGTGCGTTGGACCCATCCGTCTTTTGTGCTGGAGATTCAGGTGGGCGCAGACGGCTCGGCGAAGGCGCCTCAAACGCTGGCCCGCTACACCTTGCGCAACACCTCGCCGCGGGAGCAGACCTACACCTTGGCCTGGGTACTGCGGCCCTGGCAGGTCAACCCGCCCCAGCAGTTTCTCAACACCCCGGGGGGTGTGCGGTCGATCCATTCGGTGGCCTGGACCGGCCAAGCCTTGTGGGCAGACGGCAAACCCCGCATCGTTCCCACGTTGCCCTCTGGCGATGCGCACGCCGCGGTACGCTTCAGTGCGCTGCCATTTGATGCGGGCCTGAACCTTGAGACGCTCTTGGCCGCACCTCAGGAGCCGGCCACAACCGGCCCTCGCCCAGGCACTTTGCACGACCCGCAGTCGCTGCTGAGCGCCGCCTTGCAACAGCGCGTCACCCTGCCGCCTGGTGTGTCCATGACCTGGGGTTGGTGGTCCGCTTCGCAAGACCACTCGGCCCTGACGCCCGTGACCACTGCCGCGCTCGAGGGCCGCTTGCGGCGCGCAGCTGCGACATGGCAACAACGGCTTTCGCGCGTCGGGCTGCAGCTGCCTGATTCGCCGCAAGTCTCTGGCGCTCACGTCGTGAATTCGGTGCGCAGCGCCTTGGCCCACATGCTCATGTCGCGTGATGGGCCGTGGTTGCAGCCCGGCACTCGCTCCTACGCACGCACCTGGATTCGTGACGGCGCCATGATGGTGGCAGGGTTGCTCCGCCTGGGCGAGCCCGTGGCCGCCCGAGAATTTGTGGATGCCTTTGCCCGCAAAATCTTTGAGTCGGGCAAGGTGCCTTGCTGCGTGGATGCGCGGGGGGCCGACCCGGTGGTGGAAAACGACAGCCATGGGCAGTACCTGTTCAGTGTGGCCGAGGTCTGGCGGCACACCCGGGACCGGGCCTGGTTGAGCCGTCACTGGTCGACTGTGGAAAAAGTGGTGGCTTACCAAGAAAGTTTGCGACAGTCGCAGCGCACCGAGTTGAACCGGACCCCCGAGCGTGCCCATTTCTTTGGCCTCATGCCCCCCTCGATCAGCCATGAGGGCTACTCCGACAAGCCCGCGTTTTCCTATTGGGACGACTTTTGGGCGCTTCGAGGCTACAAAGATGCGGTGGTGATCGCTCAAGCGTTGGCCCAGCCGCAAGCCGCAAGCGCCTGGGCACGCTGGCGCGACGAGTTCGAGGCAGAACTGCAGCAATCGGTGGCGGCCAGCATGAAACGCTATGGCATCGACCATGTCCCCGGAGCCGCCGACCGCGGTGACTTCGACGCCACCAGCACCACCGTGGCCCTGAACCCTGCGCAGGCGAGCTTGCCCCCCGAGTGGCTGGATGCCACGTTCGCGCGCTACGCGCAATGGGCGCAAGCTCGGGCTGAGGGTCGCATACCCTGGAAGGACTACACACCCTACGAACTGCGCACCATGGGTGCCCTGGTCCGGTTGGGGCGGCGGGAGCAGGCCTATGCGCTGCTGCGATTTTTCTTCGCTGACCAGCGACCCGCGGGCTGGAACCAGTGGGCGGAGGTGGTGCTTCCCGGGTACCGAGAGCCGCGATTTTTGGGCGACATGCCGCACGCTTGGGTGTCGTCGGACTACGTGCGCTCGGCCCTGGATCTGTGGGTCTTGGAGCACGAGGCCTCCCGCACCCTGCGCATCGGCCCTGGTTGGCCCGTACAAGCCTTGAGCGCTGGAGTGTCGGTGCGTCGGCTGTCCACGTCGTGGGGGCCCGTGAGTTACGAGCTTCAAGGCAGTGCGCAGGGGTGGACGCTGGACTTGGACACACCGACGATCGCCCGCGTGCGACTGAGTTGGCCCGGCACCGATCCATTGCCCAAGGTCACCGACTGCGCCTGGCGCGCACGAGAATGCACCCTGCCCGGCGGGCGTCGACGTGTGGTGCTCACAGCCCAGACGCCCAGGGGATCCGCCCGATGAAATCCCCCACGCCGGTCGAAAAGAATTCCATGCAGACAGCCATCGCGACACCAGAACCCTTTGTCTTGCGCAGCGCCTCTGGCTTGTGGGTGGAACTCTTGCCCCACGGCGGTGTGCGTCGCATCGGTTGTGGCGACGACGTCATCACCTTGTTCGTGGGTCAGGCCTGTGAGAATCCGCTCACGAACTTGTGGCTGCGTGCCGATCTGCACGGACCCTCACAGGCCGCCTTGCTGCATCCCTTGCTGGGGCCCGCCAGCGGAGGCCGATGGACCTCGGTGTCCTCCACCCGGGCCCAGTTCGAGGGTCACCATCCTGCAGGGGTGCAATGGCAGGTGGTGCTGGAACTGGCTGATGAGAGCCCCACTTGGTTTTGGCGCGTGCACCTGCGCCAGGAGGGGTTACGGCCCTTGAAGGTGGATCTCTTCCATTTCCAAGACGTGGCCCTGTGCACCTATGCAGCCGTGCGCTTGAACGAGTACTACGTCAGCCAATACATCGACTTCACACCTTTGGTGCACGAGACGTGCGGCACGGTGTTGGCAGCCCGACAGAATCAACCCGTGGCCGGCCGCCACCCTTGGATGGTGATGGGCTCCTTGCGCCGGACGGCCTCATGGAGCACCGACGCCCTGCAGTCTCACGGCTGGGCTGCGCGCGGCGCAGGCTCGGCTTCCGGCTTGGTGGGTGGGCTACCGGGCCGTCGCTTGCAGCATGAGCACGCCTGCATCGGGCTGCAAGATGCTCCTCTCACGCTGGAGCCGGGCAAAGCTTTGGAGGCCGGCTTTTTTGGCCACTACCTGGCGCACCACGCACCGGCCACCGACGTCCAGGATCTTCAAGTGGTGGGCCAGGTGCTGCAGCGTGCGAAGGAGTCTCATCGTTTGCACCGTCACGATCCACTTCCCGTGGATCAGCCCCATGCAGTGTCTGCGTGCGCACCGTCTCTGTTCACCCGGTCGCCATGGCTGGAGGTCCTGCCACTGGAAGAGGCCGACCTGAACACCTTGTTTGGCGCACCGAGGGCCCATGAAGAACGAGGCCCGCAGGGCGAGTTGTGGTCATTCTTCACCGAAGACGCGTCGCATGTCGTGCTGCGGGCCAAAGAGTTGGCGGTGCTGCGCCCCCATGGCCACATCTTGCGAGGCGGGACGCAATGCACTCCCGACGAAACCGCATTGACATCGACCGTCTGGATGGGAGGTGTGTTTCATTCCATGCTCACGCAGGGCCACGTCAGCATCAATCGCGTGTTGTCCACCACGCGAAGCTATCTCGGCTTGTTCAGGTCTCAGGGTCTGCGTCTGTTCGTCAAGCTCGATGGACAGTGGCAGCAGTTGGGCACCCCATCGGCCTTCGA
>CAZCJB010000071.1:0-13394 GCA_964498795.1 uncultured Rubrivivax sp.
GGAGGTGGTTGGGCTGCATCGACGAGCGGGCGTTCCGTTGCGCACACTCCATGTGGGCGCTGACGAGTTGCCGGCTGGTGCGTGGACCCAGTCGCCCGCGGGGCAAGCCGCCATATCAAGGCACCGACTGGCGGGGTTGCCCGGTCTTTGGAATCATTTTTATGACCGCGTGCACGCCATTTTGAAGCGCCACCGTGTGGCGCCTGCAGGCTGGGAGGAACTGGGCGCAAGGCGTCAACAGGCCGATGGCAAAGGACCGCTGGTACCCAATGAGCATTTCAAAGGCCGCGGCTTCACACTCTTTGTGTGGAACAACTTGGACGATGCCGATGATCTGGCTTACCGTCTGGCCAACGCAGGGTACCGCTCGGTGCTGGCACCGGCCACCGCCCTCTACTTTGACATGGCCCACCACCGGGATCCTTCAGAGCCCGGGGTCAACTGGGCGGCGGTACTCGACCTAGACACGGTTTTCAACTACGTGCCATTCGACGCCTTGCGGGGGGCTCCTGGCCAGCCCGGCACACCGGCTGGCAAAACTGCCTTGAGCGAGGTCGGCCGCAGACACATTGCCGGGTTGGAGGCGACCTTGTTCAGTGAAACGCTTCACACGCGAGATCGGCTGGACTACATGCTCATGCCCCGCATGCTGGGTCTGGCTGAGCGGGCGTGGGCAGCTGACCCTGCGTGGGCGCGCGAAAGTGACCCCGCCAAGGCCCAAGCCATGCACACCCAAGCGTGGTCGATCTTCGTGCATCAATTGGGGATGCGGGTACTTCCGCGATTGACGCGTGACATGCCATCGCTGCAATGGCGCATTCCGTCGCCAGGACTTTTGCGCGAAGGAGACGCCGTGCGGGTGAATCTGCAGGTGCCGGGTCTGGACGTGCGCTACACCACCGATGGGTCTGAGCCCACGCTGAGCAGCGAATTGGCTCGCGGCCCGATTCGCACCCCGCTCACGGTGCGTGCGGCGGCCTTTGCACCCGATGGCCGGCGTGGCGCGGTTGCCACGTTGGCGGCCACCTTGGGAGGTCGCTGACCCCCAGGGGCCGCTTCTGAATGAATATTTTCTTGAAAGGCTTGGTATGTGGCAGTCTTTGGCTTCTCGACTCCTGGTGGGGGTGTCGCTGATCATGTGGGCCATCTCGGCGACAGCGGCCCCGGCGGAGGGGGATTGGGCTCAGTTGGGGCGCTTTCGGGCGGCCAATGAGGCCCTGGCTGGATCGGCCGCGGCAGCAGCCGTCGCGAGCCAGCGGGTGGTGTTCATGGGCGACTCCATCACTGAGGGTTGGGCGCAGGCGGACCCCGCGTTTTTTGCCCATCCTGCCCATGTCAACCGTGGCATCAGTGGGCAGACCACGTCGCAGATGCTGGTGCGGTTCCGGTCAGATGTCATCGAGCTCAAACCTCGGGTGGTGGTGATTCTGGCGGGCACCAATGACATCGCGGGCAACACAGGCCCCATCAGCGAACAGACCATTGCGGGCCACGTCGCCTCCATGGCCGAACTCGCACGCGTTCATGGCATTCGTGTGGTGTTGGTATCGGTTTTGCCTGCTGACCGCTACAACTGGGCACCCACCCTGCAGCCGGCGCAGCGCATTGTCATGTTGAACCGGCTGTTGCAGGCATGGGCTCAGGCGCATGATGTGACTTGGGTAGACCTACACAGCCCCATGGCCACCTCCACCCAGGGCCTGCGCAAGGAATACGGAGAAGACGGCGTGCACCCCAATGCTGCGGGCTATGCCGTCATGCGACCCGCCGTGGAACGGGCCATCGCACAAACCTTGCGTTGAAGCCATGTCGTTGACAACTTCCATCCCCATGGCCTTGCCTGCTCGTCAGCAGGCGATCGACGTCATGCGGGGCCTGACCCTGGCGCTCATGATGGTGGTCAACATGTCCATCAGCGAGACGCAATCGTATGCGCCTTTGGTCCATGCCCTTTGGCATGGCTTGACGCTGACCGATTTGGTGTTTCCGTCGTTTTTGTTGGTGGTGGGGGCGGCCATGAGCTTCACGCTCGACCGCTACCAGGCTCAGGGGACGGCGGTCTTCTTGGCCAAGGTGGGGCGGCGTACCTTGCTCATCTTTTTGTGTGGCTACTTGCTGTATTGGTTTCCATTCTTCACCCATGACAGCGCGGGCCATCTGGTGTTCAAGCCTTGGTCCGAGACGCGCATCCCCGGTGTGTTGCAGCGGATTGCGCTGACCTACGGTTTCGCGGCTTGTGTGGTCCATATTGGGGGTAAGACTGCAGCTTGGTGCTTCAGCGGCGTTGCCCTGGTGCTGTACTGGGCTCTTCTGGTGGGGTTTGGCGATGACACCCTGGCAGGCAACGCGGTTCTCAAGTTCGACCGCTGGCTGTTGGGTGAGGCGCACCTGTACAAAGGTGAAGGTGTTGCCTTTGACCCCGAAGGCATCCTGAGCACCTTGCCCGCTGTCGCGAACGTGTTGGCAGGTTGGCTGGCGGGCACGGTGTTGCGCGAGCGGGGTGCCACGTTTGAAACGGTGTCGCGATTGATGTTGGCGGCCACGGCCTGCATCGTGGTGGGCTTGTCGTGGGATGCCGTCTTGCCATTCAACAAGAAGCTTTGGACTTCGTCGTATGCCATCCTCGGCATTGGAGTGTCTTTGGCTGTACTCGCCGTGTTGGTGGACTTGGTGGACGTGCGCCGCTTGGGTGGCCGATGGACCTATTTCTTCGAGGTGTTGGGCCGCAACACCTTGGCGCTGTACCTGATGTGTGAGCTCAGCATGGCCGTGCTCTGGCTGAGCCACATTCAAGGCAAGGCCGCCATGATGTGGATATTTGAAACCTGCTTCCGTTCTTGGGCCGGTGACAAGCCGGGTTCGCTGCTGTTGGCTTTGTGGTTCATGGCAGCTTGGTGGTGCGTGGGCTGGGCCATGGACCGTCGCAAGATTTACATCCGACTGTAGGCCTGCCCATGAGTATCGACATTCAATGCCTGGTGGGTGTGGACGGTGGTGGCAGCGGGACGCGGGTACGGCTGGCACGCCCTGATGGCGTCGAGGTCGGCTACGGTGTGGCGGGCCCATCGGCGCTGGCTCTGGGCGTGGACGCCGCCTGGACAGCCATTGGCCAAGCACTGGACCGTGCCCTTGAAGATGCAGTGCCGGCGTTCGGTTCACGGCCTGACTTGTCGTCCATGGCTGTGGGCATCGGCGTGGCGGGCGTCAGCCAGCCTGAGTGGCGTGAGGCTTTCTTGGCCCGACAGCCGGGCTTTGGACGCGTGGTGCTGGAAAGCGATGGTTTCACCAGCTTGCTGGGCGCTCACGGTGGCCAACCCGGTGTGGTGGTCGCCGTGGGTACCGGAAGTGTGGCTTTGGCGTGGTGGCCTGACGGACGCCGGCAACAGACCGGAGGCTGGGGTTTCCCATCCAGCGATGAGGGCAGTGGGGCCTGGCTGGGGTTGCAAGCGGTCAACCGCTTGCAGCATGAGTTAGACGGCCGTGCTGTGCAAAGTCCCATGGGGCAGCACCTGCTTCGCGCCGTCGAAGCGCAGGCTGGCAGCTTCGAGACTTGGCTCGCCCAAGCCAACCAGACCCGGTATGCCGCGTTGGCACCGATCGTCTTGACCCATGCAGACGATCCGCCATCAAGAGACATCTTGCAGCAGGCGGGTCGCCATCTGGCCCTCATGCTGCGTGCCCTCGACCCTGAGTGTCAATTGCCCAGCGCGTTGTGCGGCGGTTTGGCCGAGCCTCTTCGCCCGTGGTTGCCTGCGCCTGAACAGGAGCGCTTCGGACGCCCCCTCGCAGACTCATCGCAAGGCGCACTTCGGTTGGCGCTGCAGTCGATCCGGTCGCCGGGTGGGCTGGACACACACGCATTGAATGTGGACACGACGAAATGACTGCCAATACGGCCGAAACTGGCTCTTTGATGCTGACCGAGGCGTGCGCCTCCGCAGCGCGGGTCAAGGCGCAATGGGCCGCGAATGAAAATCAGCTGGCCCAACTGGGTCACGCCCTGCGTCAACACCCGCCTGCCGCCGTCTTGACGGTGGCGCGCGGCAGCTCGGACCATGCTGCGGCTTACATGGCCTATTTGGTCATGGCACGTCTGGGACGCATTGCTGCGTCCTTGCCCATGTCTTTGGTGACCCTTTACCACGCGCCGCTCCAAGCCCAAAACACCCTGGCCATTGCCGTCTCGCAATCGGGCCAAAGCCCCGATGTGGTGGCGCCCATCAGATACTTCCGCGAAGGTGGTGCCACCACGGTGGCGCTCGTCAATGACGCCTTGTCTCCCTTGGCTCAGGCCGCGCAATGGTGCGTGCCTCTGTGTGCGGGACCGGAGCGTAGTGTGGCGGCGACCAAGAGCTTCATCACCAGCCTCACGGCGGGAGCGAGCCTGGTCGGTCATTGGCAAGGTGATACGGCCTGGCTGCGGGCCTTGCAGTCCTTGCCCGACCGCCTGGAGGCGGCGTGCGAGGAGGCGCTTCGACCTGAAGGGCAAAGTCCGATCGTGAGGGCCCTGGATGCGTTGGCCAGCTCACGCAACATCATGGTGGTGGGACGAGGCCCAGGGTTGGCAATTGCGCAAGAGGCGGCCCTCAAACTCAAGGAGACCTCTGCGCTTCAAGCGGAGGCTTTCAGTGGGGCTGAAATTCAGCACGGGCCCATGGCATTGATCGAAGAGGGCTATCCCCTGCTGATCTTTGCACTGCGGGGCCCGGCCCAGGCCGGGTTGCTGCAGCTGACAGCCTCCTTGCGCGCCCGTGGTGCTCGCGTGGTGCTGGCGGCGCCGGCCGACGTGCCCGACCGCGACTGGACCTTGCCCACGGCCGATGTATCCGAACTCGATCCCATCGTGGCGATTCAAGCGTTTTATGTGTTCGCGGCGCGGCTATCGCGTCTGCGGGGGCTCAACCCCGATGCGCCACGCCATCTCAGCAAAGTGACGCGTACCCAATAATCGCAGGTGGTACGCTTGCGACTGTCTCACCTTATTGGAGCTCACATCATGTCCAAACCTAATGCACCAACCTCATCGATTCGGGTCGCGCCTCGCCGCCGGGCGTTGGCATGGAGCCTCTTGGCCGGGACCTGTGCACTCGGTGGGGTCGGTGGCACCTGGGCCCAGGGCAAAGGTGAAATCCGTATCGCCCACATTCGCAGCATCACGGGCCCGCTGGAGGCCTATGGCAAGCAGACCACCACGGGTTTCTTGATGGGCTTGGATTACGCTACCGGCGGCACGATGACGGTGGCGGGCAAGAAGCTGGTGGTCATTGAGAAAGACGATCAAGGCAAGCCCGATGTGGGCAAGAACTTGCTAGCGCAGGCCTATGGTGACGACAAAGCCGACATTGCCGTAGGGCCCACCTCCAGCGGTGTGGCCTTGGCCATGTTGCCCGTGGCGGAGGAGTACAAGAAGATCCTCTTGGTGGAGCCGGCCGTGGCCGATTCCATCACCGGTGACAAGTGGAACAAGTACATCTTCCGCACCGGCCGCAACAGCAGCCAAGATGCCATCAGCAATGCCGTGGCCTTGGACAAGCCGGGCGTGCACATTGCGACCTTGGCCCAAGACTATGCGTTTGGTCGCGACGGCGTGAAGGCGTTCAAAGAGTCCATCAAGAAGGCCAAGCTGGTCCATGAGGAGTACCTGCCCGC
The DNA here is from genome assembly GCA_964498795.1 of uncultured Rubrivivax sp. GTDB lineage: Bacteria > Pseudomonadota > Gammaproteobacteria > Burkholderiales > Burkholderiaceae_C > Rubrivivax. The sequence continues at coordinate 5,650 of CAZCJB010000071.1, forward strand.
CACCACGACGGATTTCACGGCCGGGGCTCAGCGTCTCATCGACAAGCTCAAGGACCTGCCGGGCCGCAAGATCATCTGGATCATTTGGGCCGGTGCGGGCAACCCCTTCAAGATCGCGGACCTGGACCTCAAGCGTTATGGCATTGAGATCGCCACGGGAGGCAACATCTTGCCCGCGATGACCGCCTACAAGCAGTTCCCCGGCATGGAAGGTGCCACCTACTATTACTTTGGCATGCCCAAGAACCCGGTCAATGAATGGTTGGTCGCCAACCACTACACCAAGTTCAAGAGCCCGCCTGATTTCTTCACCGCTGGCGGCATGACCGCGGGCATTGCCGTGGTGGAGGCCCTCAAGAAGACTCAAGGCGATGCCAGTGCCAACAAGCTCATCACGGCCATGGAAGGCATGAGCTTCAACTCGCCCAAGGGACCCATGACCTTCCGCAAAGAAGACCACCAAGCCTTGCAGAGCATGTACCACTTCCGAATCAAGGTGGATCCCGCCTTTGCTTGGGGCGTGCCGGAGTTGGTGCGCGAGATCAAGGCTTCTGAAATGGACGTGCCCATTCGCAACAAGCGTTGACCGCTCGCGCTTTGCTCGAGACGCAGGACCTAACGATCCGTTTCGGCGGCCATGTGGCGGTCGACCGGGTGTCGTGCCGCTTCGAGGCGGGCACGCTCACGGCCATCGTCGGGCCCAACGGCGCGGGCAAGACCACCTACTTCAACCTCATTTCTGGACAGTTACCGGCCAGTGAGGGCCGAGTCTTGCTACAAGGCGAAGACCTCAGCCGCCTGAGTGCCCCCTTGCGCACGCGCAAAGGGTTGGGGCGGGCCTTTCAGCTCACCCAACTCTTTGCGCACTTGAGCGTGGCAGAAAACGTGCGCCTGGCCGTGCAGGCACGCCACCGCGGCGGCCTGGACTTGTGGTCGCTGTGGCGGGATCGCCAGGCTTGGATCGAGGAGGCTGACCAATTGCTGGCCGATGTCCGCCTGCTCGAGCAGCGGCATCAATTGGCCTCGGCCTTGCCCCATGGCGATCAGCGCAAGTTGGAGGTCGCCTTGCTGATGGCCTTGCAGCCCCGGGTCTACATGTTCGACGAGCCCACAGCGGGCATGAGCGTGGATGAGGTGCCGGTGGTGTTGGACCTCATCCGCGCGCTCAAGAGCCGCACCGACTGTGCCATTTTGTTGGTGGAACACAAGATGGATGTGGTGCGCGCGCTCGCAGACCGCATCGTGGTCTTGCACAACGGTCAATGCGTGGCCGATGGGGATCCTGCCACGGTCATGGCCTCCAGCGTGGTGCAAAGTGCCTATTTGGGGGTGGCGGCATGACGGCGCCCTGTCTGCTGTCGTTGCGTGACGTGCACACACACATCGGACAGTACCACATCCTCCATGGCGTGAGCCTGAACGTGCTGCGCGGACAAGTCACCGTGCTGCTGGGTCGCAATGGTGCGGGCAAGACGACCACCTTGCGCACTGTGATGGGCTTGTGGAAAACCAGCGCCGGCGAGATCCAGCTGCAAGGGCAGCGTGTGAACGCTTGGTCCACGCCGCAAATTGCGGCCGCCGGCGTGGCGTTTGTGCCTGAGAACATGGGCATCTTCAGCGACCTGACGGTGGAAGAGAACATGGTGCTGGCCGCACGCCAGGCCCGCACAGCGGCCGATTTCGACGAGCGGCGTCTGACCTGGATCTTCGATCTCTTTCCCCCATTGCACACCTTTTGGGGCCATCCGGCGGGCAAGTTGTCGGGTGGGCAAAAGCAGATGCTGTCGATGGCGCGGGCCATGATCGAGCCCCGCGAGCTCCTGCTCATCGATGAGCCCAGCAAGGGTCTGGCCCCGTCGATCGTGCAGAACTTGGTGAGGGCCTTGCAAGCGCTCAAAACCCAGGGCGCCACCGTGTTGCTGGTGGAGCAGAACTTCCACTTGGCGCGTACTGTGGGCGACTCCGTGGCCGTGATGGACAACGGCCGCGTGGTGCATGAGGGCAGCATGGCGGCTTTGGCCGACGACGAGCCCCTGCAGCAGCAGCTCCTGGGCTTGTCCTTGGGAGCGCATCAATGAACGACGCCGCCGCCATCGCCCACCGTCGTGTGCGCTCGGAGTTCGACGCGCGCCCCTTGTGGTTGTTGGTGGGGCTCATGGTGGCCGCGCTGTGGGCTGTGGGCAGCCTGTCCACTTGGGCCACCTTGACCGTGGCCGGTTTGGCCATGGGCATGATTGTGTTCATCATTGCCTCGGGCTTGACCCTGGTGTTCGGGTTGATGGACGTCCTCAATTTCGGACACGGCGTGTTCATTGCGCTGGGGGCGTTTGTGGCCACCACGGTCATGGCCAGCCCGATGGGGCTCATGGCCTGGGCCAATGCGGAGCACTTGGGGTGGAACTTGGCGGCAGTGTGTGCGGCGATGCTTGCTGCCATGCTGGCCGCCTCGGCACTGGGCTTGGTCTTTGAGCGATTCATCGTCCGCCCGGTGTATGGCCAACACCTCAAACAGATTCTCATCACCATGGGCGGCATGATCGTGGGTGAAGAGCTCATCAAGGTGGTGTGGGGGCCCTTGCAGATTCCACTGCCCTTGCCTCCCCAGTTGCGAGGGGCCTTGGTCTGGGGTGATGCGGCCTTGGAAAAGTACCGCTTGCTGGCGGTGGTGGTGGGGCTGGTGGTGTTGGGGGCCTTGCTGTGGGTGCTTAACCGAACCAAAGTGGGGTTGCTCATTCGTGCAGGCGTGCAAGACCGAGAGATGGTGGAGGCTCTGGGCTACCGCATCAGCCGCTTGTTTGTGGGTGTGTTCGTGACGGGCTCCGCCTTGGCCGGATTGGGTGGCGTGCTGTGGGGTCTGTACCAACAGAGCGTGGTGCCGCAGATCGGTGGCCAGGTGAATGTGTTGATCTTCATCGTCATCATCATGGGAGGGCTGGGCTCCACCTGGGGCAGCCTCGTGGGAGCCGTGTTGGTGGGCTTGATGGCCAACTACACCGGCTTTTTGGTGCCCAAGCTCGCCTTGTTTTCCAACATCGCGCTGATGGTGGCGGTGCTGTTGTGGCGGCCTCAGGGCTTGTACCCCGTCGCCCAACGTTAGGAACTTGTCGCCGATGCTCAAACGCGTCCTGTCCTATGACTTGCCCGGGCACCGAGGCCTCAGTGTGGTGTTGGTGCTCATGGTGATCGCGCTGGCACTCGCTCCTTGGTTGTTTCCGGGCAGCAAGGCCTTGGGCGTGGCCGCCAAGGCCCTGGTGTTCATCTTGCTCGTGGCCAGCTACGACCTGTTGTTGGGCTATACCGGCATCGTGAGCTTTGCGCACACCATGTTCTTTGGCATCGGTGCCTATGGCGTCGCGGTGGCCAGTGCTCACGCAGGTGCTGGGGTCGCTTCCGTCGCCACAGGGCTGCTGGCCGCACTGGGCTTGTCTGGCGTGTTGTCGCTGGTGATCGGCCTCTTCTCACTGCGGGTCAAGGCCATCTTTTACGCCATGATCACCTTGGCCATGGCTTCGGGGTTTCAGACACTGGCCTCACAGCTCAGCGAATTGACCGGGGGTGAAGATGGTCTGACCTTTCGCAACCCCGAGTGGCTGCAACCTTCATTCGAACTTTGGGAGTCCCCCTGGTGGGGGCTGACGGTGGATGGCCGTGTCCTCACTTACTGGCTGATCTTCTTGACGGTGGCGGTGCTGTTCTTGGCGTTGCTGCGTATCGTCAATTCGCCTTTTGGCACCGTGCTGAAGGCCATTCGCGAGAACGATTTTCGTGCCGAGGCCATCGGCTATCGCACGGTCGTGTACCGAACCTTGTCCAATGTGTTGTCCGCCGGGTTCGCCACCGTGGCCGGGGCCTTGCTGGCCTTGTGGTTGCGCTACACCGGGCCTGACACCACCCTCAGCTTTGAAATCATGCTCGACATTCTGCTCATTGTCGTGATGGGGGGCATGGGCACGATGTATGGGGCGGTGGTGGGGGCGGTGCTGTTTGTCTTGGCACAAAACTACTTGCAAGACCTGCTCCAGCTGGCGGGCGCTGCCGTGCAAGGGGTGCCGGTGCTCGAATCCATTTTCACCCCCGACCGCTGGTTGCTGTGGCTGGGCTTGCTGTTCATTGTGTGCGTGTACTACTTTCCGGCGGGCATCGTCGGCCGGCTGCGGCAGCCGTCTCGCGGCACCCCGTAAAAGACCCCATGCGCCCTCGAGCCCTTGTGCGCTAGATTGCGACACATCGCACCCCACCTGGGGTGTTCCAGCAGGAGACCCCCTTGATTCGTCGTCATCTCATGTCGGTGGCCCTGGCCGCCACCTCCGTCTTGGCCAGCTTGGCCACGCCCGGCGCTCAGGCCCAGAGCGATCGCACCATCCGCTTGGTGGTGGGGTTCGCGCCAGGAGGATCTTCGGACATCGCCGCTCGTCTCGTTGCTGAGCGCATGGCCTCTGAGCTCAAGCAACCCGTGGTGGTGGAAAACAAGCCCGGCGCGGGGGGGCGCATCGCGGCGGAGCAATTGAAGAACGCCGCTCCCGACGGCACCGCACTCATGCTCACGCCCATCGTGGTGCCGGTGTTGGCCCCGATGGTGTTCAGCAAATTGCCCTATGACGCCCTCACAGACTTTGCGCCGGTGGCCCATGTGGCGAACTTCCAGTTTGGGCTGTCGGTGAATGCTGGCCATCCGGCCAAGACCGTGAGTGAGCTCATCGCCTGGTTCAAGACCCATCCCGCCCAGGCCAACTTTGGCAGCCCCGCCCCCGGCAGCCTGCCACACTTCTTTGGCGTGATGTTGGCCCGCGGCGCCGGCTTGGACTTGGTGCACGTGCCCTTCAATGGCGGGGGCCCCTTGATGAACGCGCTGGTGGGCAACCAAGTCAGTTCGGGCATCGACACTTTGGTGGATCAAATTGAAATGCATCGCGGTGGCAAAACGCGCATCATGGCCACCTCGGGCGCTGCGCGCAGCCCCTTGCTGCCCGATGTCCCGACGTTTGCCGAAGCCGGCCTCAAGGGCGTGGAGGGCTCCAGCTGGTTTGCCATCTACGCGCCGGCCAAGACGCCTGAGGCCACGGTTCGCACCCTCAATGCCGCCATCAACAAGGCCTTGCTCAGCCCCGAGCTGCGCGAGAAGTTCGCCAAGCTCGGCTTGGAGCCCACCGGAGGCAGCCCAGCGGACCTGTTGGCGACCATGAAGCGAGATGCCGACCGTTGGGGGCCTGTGGTCAAGGCCTCGGGTTTCCGCGCGGACTGACGCCTTTCAGCGCGACCGAATGATCGGCAGCGGGCTGTCGGGTGGCCGATGAACGTCTTGTTCATCATGTCCGACCAACTGCGCTGGGACCACTTGTCCTGCGCGGGCCACCCCTATTTGCACACGCCTCACCTTGACGCACTGGCAGCGCGGGGCGTGAGGTTTTCGCAGGCCTACGTCACCAGCGGCGTGTGCGGCCCGAGCCGCATGAGTTATTACACGGGGCGTTATCCCATCAGCCATGGCGCCACCTGGAACCGTGTGCCCTTGTCCATTGGCGAGGTGACCCTGGGGGAAATGCTGCGTGACCACGCCGCGGCCCATCCTCAGTCCCCGGCGCACGACCTGTGGCTGGCGGGCAAGACCCATGTCATGCCCGACCACGTGGGCTTGAAGCGCTTGTCCATCGAAGGCCAAAGTGAGTTGGGGCATCTGCTATGGCGTGGCGGGTTTCGCGAGCTGGACCGCCACGATGGCCACCACGAAACGCGCGATGCCGACGGGTATTCGGGCTGGTTGCGTGCGCACGGCTATGACAGCCCCGAGCCTTGGAGCGATTACGTCATCTCGGCCATCGACGAGCACGGCCAGGTGGTCAGCGGGTGGCAGATGCGCAATGTCCATCTGCCCTCGCGGGTGAAGGCGGAACACTCTGAGACCGCCTACATGACCTCGCAGGCGCTTGACTTCATGCGCGGGCAGGGGACCCGCCCCTGGGTCTTGCACCTGAGCTATGTGAAGCCCCATTGGCCTTACATGGCTCCCGCCCCCTACCACGCCATGTACACCGCCGACCAATGCCTGAGCGTGGTCAAACGCCGCAGTGAGTTGCAGGGGGCGCATCCGGTGGTGGAGGCATACCGACGCCACGAGGAGAGCCAGACTTTCGCCCGTGACGAGGTCGTGCGGCATGTGCGTCCGGCTTACCAAGGGTTGGTCAAGCAGCTCGATGATGAGCTGGGCCGTCTGTTTCAAGAGATGGACGCCATGGGCCGGCTCCAAGACACCTTGGTCATTTTTTGTGCCGACCATGGCGACTTTCTCGGGGACCACTGGCTGGGCGAAAAAGAGCTCTTTTATGACACGGTTCAGCGCGTACCCTTCATCGTGGTCGACCCTCGCTCATCGGCCGACGCCACCCGAGGGACAGTGGACGATCGCTTTGTGGAGTGTGTGGACGTGGTGCCCACCATTTTGGATGCCTTGGGCATTACCATTCCGAGTCACCGGGTGGAAGGCCGCAGCTTGCTGCCCTTGCTCCAAGGCGAGTCACCGCCTTGGCGAACGTTTGTGTACTCCGAGCTCGACTATGGTTTCAAGCAAGCTCGCGAATGGTTGAGCCGACACCCGCAACAGTCCCGCGCCTTTTCGCTGCGCACGGCCACCCACCGGTATGTGAACTGGTTGGATCTGCCCGAACAGCTGTATGACCTGCGTGTCGACCCCGATCAATTTGAAGACCTGGGACAAGACGCAGGGTCCGCCTTGATCCGCAGCGACCTGCGCGATCAGATGCTCGATTTCCTGGCGCGTCGAAAGCATCGCACCACGCTGACCGACGAGGCTGTCTTGGCCGGCACCAACCAGCACAAGGCGGCAGGGGTTTATTACGGGCAGTGGTGACGGACCTAGAATGTCCGGTTCCGCCCCGCCTCCGGGGCTTCTAGAGCACCCCATGTCCACCGGGCACATCAGGATCCGCGGCGCACGCCAGCACAACCTCAAAAATCTCGACCTCGACTTGCGCACGGGCGAGATGACGGTGGTGACGGGGCCCAGTGGATCCGGCAAGTCGAGCCTGGTGTTTGACACCCTCTATGCCGAGGGGCAGCGTCGCTACGTCGAGACCTTCAGCGCCTACGCGCGCCAGTTCTTGGACCGCATGGACCGCCCGGCGGTCGATCGGGTGGATGGCGTTCCGCCGGCCATTGCCATCGACCAGACCAACCCAGTGCGCACCAGCCGCAGCACGGTGGGCACGATGACCGAGCTCAACGACCACCTCAAGCTGCTCTTCGCCCGGGCGGCGCAGTTGTTCGACCGGCAGACCGCGTTGCCGGTGCGGCACGACACGCCCGAAACCATTTACGCCGACCTGAAGTCTCGCGCTCAACAAGCCCAAGATCCCCGTTTGGTGCTCACCTTTCCGGTCGAGCTGCCCGGTGACACCACCGCCGATCAGCAAGCCCAGTGGTTGGCCGCCAGTGGCTTCACCCGCGTCCACGCGGAGCATACCGAAGGTACCCGCAAAATCTTGCACGTGGTGGCCGACCGATTCCGCTTCTCCAATGCGGAGAAGGTGCGTGTGATGGAAGCCATCGAGCTCGCGCTCAAGCGCGGGGGTGGACGCCTGCAGGTGCATGCGGGGGAGGCTGTCGAAGGAGACCCAGGCCTCCCACCCTGGCGATATTCCACCGGATTGCACTGCCCCGAGAGCGATCTGCGCTATGCCGATCCTCAGCCGGCCCTGTTCAGCTTCAACTCGGCGTGGGGCGCGTGCGAG
>CAZCJB010000072.1:0-13372 GCA_964498795.1 uncultured Rubrivivax sp.
TGGTGAGGGTGGACAACCGCGAAGTCCTCATCGGGGTCACACCTCAACAAATCACTGGGTTAGAAGGCCGCGCCTTCCCCTTCCAAGCGCAGGAGCCCCAAGCATGAGCTCCGCCAAACCTTGGACCACGGCCGCCGTGGCTTTGTTGGCCCTGGCCGCCTTGTGCGTGATGGTGGCTTTCCCCATGCCGGCCCTGGCCGCCCCTGACGTGCCTTTGATCACTTCGCGCAGCACGCCGCGCGGCACCGAATACAGCTTGACCTTGCAATTGTTGGCGCTCATGACAGTGCTGACCTTGCTGCCATCACTGGTGCTCATGATGACGTCCTTCGTGCGCATCATCATCGTCATGTCAATCCTGCGCCAGGCCATGGGTACCGGTCAAACACCACCCAACATGGTCTTGACCGGGTTGGCGATGTTTCTCACGCTGTTTGTCATGTCGCCGGTCTTGAGCGATGTGTATCAAAACGCGCTCATTCCCTACATGAACAAGAACATGCCGTTCGATCAGGCCTTGGCCTTGGCAGAAAAGCCCATTCGCGGCTTCATGCTGGCGCAGACCCGCGAAGACGACATCGCCATGTTCATGGAGATCGCCCGCAACAAGCCGGTGGCCGACGCCAAAGACGTCCCCTTCACCACCTTGATGCCGGCCTTCCTCACCTCCGAGCTCAAGAGTGCCTTCACCATCGGCTTTCTCATCTACATCCCCTTCGTGGTCATCGACATCATCGTGGCCAGCGTGCTCATGTCCATGGGGATGATGATGTTGTCGCCCATGATGATTTCCATGCCCTTCAAGCTGATGTTGTTTGTGTTGGTGGACGGATGGAGCCTCATCATGGGCTCACTGGCCTCCAGCTTTGCCATGCCCTGACCTCCGAAAGAACCCCCTATGGACACCGCCACCGTCATCGACCTCGGACGTCAATCGATCTGGATGATCGCCCTGGTGTGTACGCCGCTGCTCACTGTGGCGCTGGTGGTGGGTTTGGTCATTGGCGTTATCCAGGCTGCGACCTCGATCAACGAAATGACCTTGAGCTTCATTCCCAAGCTCGTCGCTCTGGCGATCGCCTTGTTGACCTTCGGCAGTTGGCAGCTGACTCAGTTGGTTGACTTCACCCGCGCCATCTTTCAGCGTATCCCTACGCTGTTCACCTGAGGACCCTGCGGGCCACTGTCATGAACGTCCTGGCGGCCGACATCATCGAGAAGTTCTATCTCTTCTTGTGGCCCATGCTGCGCATTTCGGCCATGATGCTGACGGCACCCGTCTTGGCGAACAACGCCTTCAACCGCCGCGCTCGCATTCTGTTGGGCTTGGTCTTGACATGGTTGGTCTACCCCTTGCACAACTGGCCGCTGTTGGACCCCACGTCGGCCCAAGGCTTTGCAGAAGCTTGCAACCAAATTCTCATCGGCGCCGCCATGGGCTTGATGTTGCAAATCGTCGTCGCCGCGTTGGTGGTGGGCGGTCAGGCCATCTCAGCCTCGATGGGCTTGTCCATGGCCAACCTCATGGATCCCAATCTGGGCAACGTGCCGGTCATCGCGCAGTTCCTCATCGTCATCGGCATCCTGATCTTCGTGGGTTTTGGAGGCCATGCCATCCTCATCGGCATCGTCTCTGAGTCTTTCAACACATTGCCCATCGGCCAATCGATTCTCAGCCAAAGCGCGTTCGGCCAGGTGGTGCGTTGGAGCTCCATGATGTTTTTGGGGGCGGTCTTGATGGCTTTGCCCATCATGATCACTCTGTTGTTCATCAACATGGGTTTGGGGGTGGTCACGCGTGCGGCTCCCAGTCTCAACATTTTTGCGGTGGGCTTCCCGGCCCTCATCCTCGCGGGTTTGTTGATCTTGTTGATTTCCATGGACAGCGTGGGCGGCCGCATCGAGTGGCTGTGGATGCAAGGATTCAGTCACTTGCGTGATTTGGTCGGAGTGCCCAATGTCTGACGCCGAAGACCGCAGCGAACTTCCCACAGCCAGACGGCTGAGAAAGGCCCGTGACGACGGGCAAGTGGCGCGTTCGCAAGAACTTCCCGCTGCAGCCATCGTCATTGGGGCCCTGTTCACCTTGTTCATGACTGGGCCGTGGATCATGAACCGTCTCACCACGGTCTTTTCCAATGGCTTTGTCTTTGATCGCAAGACGCTCGACAAACCCATGCTGTTGCCGCAGACCTTTGCGGGGCAACTCACTGATGCCTTCATCGCGGTGGCGCCCGTGGTCGCGCTGACCGTGGTGTTGGCCATTTTGGTGGCCAGCGTCAACGGTGGATTTTTATTCAGCCTGAGTGCGGTGGCCCCCAGCGCCGCCAAGCTCAATCCTCTGTCGGGGCTCAAGCGCATGTTCGGCCCACGGTCCTGGATCGAGCTGGGCAAGGCCATCGTCAAATTCCTCGTGGTGGGGGCCGTGTTGTGGTGGACGATCGCTCACAACCTGAGCAGCCTGCTGCAACTCGGACGCATGGGCTTGGAGCCTGCGATGGCCGTAGCGGGCAAGGTCATCGCCGAATCCATTCTCTGGGTCTCTTTGTCTTTGGCGCTCATTGCCTTGGCGGATGTGCCGTACCAGCGCTATGAGTTCATGAAGCGCATGCGCATGACCAAGCAAGAGGTCAAAGATGAATTCAAAGAGATGGAGGGTCGCCCTGAGGTCAAGGCTCAGATTCGACGCCGCCAGCGTGAAATTGCCAACGCTCGCATGATCAAACGTGTGAAAGATGCCGATGTGGTCATCACCAACCCGCAGCACTTCGCGGTGGCGCTCGAATACGACCCCACCAGTGACGGCGCACCGATTTTGGTGGCCAAGGGCGTGGATCACATGGCCCAGCGCATACGCGAAGAAGCCAACACGCATGGCATCCACATCTTCGAAGCGCCGCCGCTGGCGCGTGCGCTGTACTACACCACCGAGGCCGAACGTCAGGTGCCCGAAGAGCTTTACCAGTCGGTGGCTCAGGTCATCGCCTATGTCTTCAGCCTCGAAGCACCGGGCCCACAAGGCTCGCGCATGAAACGTCCTCACGTCAAGGTGCCGCCTTCAATGTGGTTCAACCCTGACGGCAGCAAAGTCAAAGAAGGAGCTCTGGCATGACCCTCCAGCGATCAACCCAACACGAGCGTCACGACCTGTATTTCAGATCTGCCGATCGGCTGCGTGCCGCCGGTTGCGCCAACGCGCTCAGCCGCGAAGGACTGAGCGTGGTGATGTCCTGCGAGCGAGAGGCGCTCCTGGACCACTATGTAGACATGACCCTGCAAGAGGTCAAGAAAACCAACCCCGACTGTTTGGTGGAGGCCTACTTCCCCGAAAGCACGGAATCCTTGATGGCGCGCTTCAACGACATCCTGTCTCGCAGCACGGTGCAAGAGGCCCTCAAGCCCGGTGCGTTGGAGATGCCTCTGCGCATCTGGGTCATTCACGATGCGCCTGATGTGCCGGCTCAAGAACTGCAATTGCTGGCGCGGCTGATCCACAATTTTCCTGGTGCCAAAGTCCGTGCCCTGCTGCTGTCAACCCAGCGCGAGGCCCAAGAAGGCTTGACGGTGTTTGGCCGCCGCCTGCTCCGGTGGGACATTGATCTCCCCACGGCCGCCCAAGTGGAGGCCGCCCTCGAAAACGCACGGTTTGAAGGCCGTGAGCGCTCGGTGCGTCAACTGCTGTCGGTCTCCGGTCTCTTGTCGACCGAGGTGTCGGCACCGGCCGTCGCGATTTCTTCCATTTCTGCCCATGCGATCGCGCGCGCCCATGGCCTGGACCATGAGCCCGCGCTCGAGCCACAAAGTCGCAAGCTGGCGGAATTGGCCCAAGAGCTCGCGGCGCCCAACGCCTGCGCGCCCCAAACGCCTCCGGCGTCGGGCTTGCGGGCTCGCATCGTGCAATCCCTCGCATCGCGCCTGCCTGCCGGGCTGCGCCCCCGTCTCAAGATGGCTCAGAAGCTGCCCACTTGGGCAGCCCGCATCGGCAAGAAGACTCCCTCCATGCCTTGGCCCGCCTTCAAGCTGCGCAAGCCCTCTGATCGCTTGCAAGGCGCCTTGGTGGTCGGCCTGGCGCTGATGGCCCTCAGCACAGTGCTGACCTTCTGGATGCAACCCGAGTCCTTCAAGTCTTCGACCTCGGCCACACAAAAGCCAACCCGGGCGGCGGTCACTGCCGGACATGGCCCCAGCCTGCGTCCCGTCTCAATGCGCATGGATGCGATCTGAAATGAAAAAAACCACGGTCATTCGAGGTGAACACGAGCATGCCGTGCAAGTGCAGGGCAATGAACCTGTGGCCCAAAGCAAGCGCAATCGGTCCGGTGGGAAGTCCATGGAGGACACCGCTCCGAAGTCCGACCGCAATGTGGCCATGGCCGCGCCCGATTCGAGCCGCTCCGTGATATTGCCCAAACCACGTCCCACACCCAAATTGTCCAGTGCCAAACCCGTCTCGCGTGTTCAGGCCAAGGTCGCGGAAGTCACCGCGGTGATGGAGGCGGGGAACGTTCTGACACCCGAGCAGGTCTGGGACACCGAGAGCCAAATCCTGCAGCGACTTTCCGCCTTGAAATCCAAGAACCAACAGCTGACCGCACAAATCCAGCGGCTGACTGCCATCGCCGACACCCTACCCGGGAAAGGAAGTGAATCATGAGTGACACCAAGCCCCAAGACGGCGAGGCCAAAGAAGCGACGGCCGCTCCTGCTGCGGCCTCTTTTGAACCCGCAGCGGCGCCACCGGTGGTGCAAGAAGCTCCTGCCGCGACAAGCGCTGAGCCATCATCGACCAAGCGCAGTCCCAACACGCCCTCGGCGAGCGTCGATGAGCGGGCCTACCGCCAGTATCAGGCGCTCTCCGAGGTGGTGCTCGACTCTGCCGAGGTGGCCGCCAAATCGGCGGAGGCCGCTGTAGAGGTGGGTGAGCACATGCGCAAAACAGCCATGAGCTTGCAAGAGATTCTCTCGGCCGGCCAGAAGCGCAATCAGCTCATGTTCTACATCGCAGGCGGCTTCATGATCGTGTGCTCCTTCATCTTTTTGGTGATTGGCGTGCGGATGGTCAGCCGCATCAATCAGCTCGACACGATGATGATGGCGGTGGGCAAGCGCGTGGTGGAAATGAATGCGGGCTTGCAGACTTTGGATGCGGTCAACCAAAAGGTTCAGGACCTGTCCGATCAGCAGGTGGCCCTCACCAAAGCTCAAGGTCAAATCGAGACTCGAATCGATGCCTCGCTCAAGCAGTCTGAAAGCCTGGTCAATTCAGTGCCCTCAGAGACGGCCAAGCAGGTCGCTGCCACCAGCAACAACCTTATTCAGCAAGTGCAGGGCATCAACACGCGTCTGCAAACCCAAGCCAATGCGGTGACCAGCCTGGGCAATGAGGTCAAGTCCCTCAAAGGCGCTGTGGGCGGCGTGGAAAACCTCAAGCGCGATGTCGAGGCCCTGGTCACCTTGCAAAAGGAACGCGTGCTCGAGACGCTGCAAAAGAACAATGCGGCGGCCAACAAAGAGCGCGCACTTCAGTACCCTCGCGTGAACCCTCCCGCTGCAGCGGCAACTCCAGCGCGCGCGGCTTCGGCCAACTGACCTCTCACCCCCGCATGACGCCAGAGGATCTTGTGATCACTCCACGCACAACAGCACATAGGACACGGCGAACGTGCCGTCAGGCGGCACCCTGCGCCAGTAACCCATGTCTTCCACCTCGAACTTGCGTTCTCCGGTCAATTTAGGACCGGAGAAGCTGGTCATGTTTCCGATGCGGTGATACTTTTGTTGACAATCGATTTCATTGACGTAGCGGCGCGAGCGAACCCCATTCGGATCGGGGTTGGCCAAGTCTTGCATCTCCCAGATGCGACGCACATCCCCGTCGCGCTCCAGGGTCGACATGTCCACGTACAAGGTCAGCGTATCGGTCCTCACCAACCGCTTCCAGGCAAAGGCTTGCGCCGGCAGGCTGCCCAACAACAGGCTCACCGCGAAAGCGCCGGCCAGCCCATTGCGGCACCAGATCTTGAGAGTCGACAACGCCTTCATCTCCAGTCAGGGTCGGAAAAAAGTGCCGGCCAAAGTATTCACTTGGCCGCCCGAGCCGATCTTGAACCGCGAAATGCCGGCCAAGTCGCGCGTGTTGACACCGCCCAAATCGAGGGCACGAAGGCCTTTGGCTTTCAAAGCCTCTATGCCGCGCCAAAGCAGCAGGTTGTGGGCATTCAAGCGCCGTCCTTCGTCGTTGGACCAACCGATATGGTAGCTCGCCACCGAGCCGTGCAACAGAAACAACATGGCCGCAATGGTTTGGCCGCTGTACTTGGCCGAAGCTACCACGAAGGCCTCAGGGCGTGTGGCAAAGGCTGCAATGTAAGTCGGCACGAACCCGGTGGGCAATCCGTGGAATCCGCGGCTCACTCGTTGTTCCCCCTCGCGCTCCAGCAACCACTCGCACATGGGCATGCTGGGCTCTACCGACACCCGCAGGCCCGATTGCCCTTGCGCCTTCGTCAGGCGGTTTCGCCAATTGCCGTCCATCGACTCTCGCAATGCCTCTGTAGAACGGCTCAGGTCCACCCAGGCGGTGGAGTAACCCGTCATCACGCGGAAGAATCCCTGGCGTTCTTGCGCAGGCAAGGTCGACTCCAGCTGTTCGGGCGACCACAACACCACACGCAGGGGCCGAAGGGGCAATGCCTTTTGCATCTGTCGCATCAGCGTGTTTCTTTCAGCGGCGCTCACCTGCGGCGACCACACGGGGCCGCGGCTGCAAGAGGCCACCGACAAATAGCCCATGAGACGTCGCCCCACGAACTGCGCCAGGCCCACCACTTGGTCTGCGTCCTGCACGAGTGCCCGATGGACACGTACCCCCAAGGCCTTCATGGCATTGCCATAGGCCCAAGACTGTTGCAGCGAGCCCAATTGCGCCGCATGAAAGGCCTCCCAGGCCTGCGGTTCAGAGGGGTTCCAGCAGATTTCCATTCAGGTCGAAGCCCTGGGGTTGTTCAAGCACACTTAAGATTACCGCCGTGAAGCCGATTCTCCAACGTCCGTTGAAGCAAAGCACGAAGACATCGCGCGGCGCTGCGCCCCTCATTTTGGGGCATGACGTGCCTCGCGCCCGTATCACGCTCGCCGGGTGGGCGTGGTTATTGGTTTACCTGGGGTTCCCGGTGGCCATTTTGGGAAATTTGCTCGACCTGCTGACACAATGGGCCTTCGGGTGGTGCATCGGCTTGTGGTGCCTAGCCTAGATGTAAGGGAAAGCCATGTTCTTCTTTATTGGAGTTGCTGTCGTTTTTATCACCGTGTTCGGCGGCTACATCATGGCCGGCGGCAAGATGGCGCCGATCATCAAGGCGGCGCCTATCGAGTTCGTCATCATCATGGGCTCGGCCATTGGTGCCTCCCTCATCGGTAACAGTTTTCCGATTTTCAAAGCGGCCATGGGGGGCATCGCCAAATGCATCTCGGGTCCGAAGTGGAAGCCCGAAGACTATCTGGGCTTGATCGTGCTCGTGGGCAAATTGCAAGGGGTGATGAAAAAAGAAGGCGTGGTGGCGCTTGAAGCCCACGTCGAAAACCCCGACTCCAGTCCCATCTTTGGCGAATTTCCCAAGCTGGCCAAAGATCACGCCGTGGTGCAAATGATTTGCGATCCCTTGCGCTTGATGATCATCACCCAAGGCAATCTCGATGCTGAGGTGCTCGAGGAGGTCATGAATGTGGCCATCAAGCAGCACCACCACGACGAGCTCAAGGCGCCCGCCGCCTTGGCCTCCATGGCCGGTGCCTTGCCTGCGCTGGGTATCGTGGCTTGCGTGCTGGGCGTGGTGAAGACCATGGGCGCCATTGACCAACCGCCGCCCGTGCTGGGGGCCCTGATCGGTTCTGCCCTGGTGGGCACCATGTTGGGCGTGTTCCTGTCCTATGGCTTTTTTGATCCGTTCTCCAGCCGCTTGACCCAGGTGATTGACGAAGAAGGTCAGGTCTTCCGGGTGATCCAGAAGATGATCGTGAGCAACCTCAAGGGCGAACCGCAACCGGTCACCATTGAAGCGGCACGCTCATGCATCAGCCATCACAACCAGCCCAGCTTCTCTGAGGTCTTTGACAGTCTGCGAGGCGCTTGATGGCCACGGCCGAACAACAAGCAGCGGCCCCTGCGCCGGCGCCTGCGGACGACCCGGCGGCTGCTGGCGCTCCTGCAGCCGCGCCCGAGGCGGCCGATGCTGCCGCAGCCGCGCCGGAGGAGCCGGTTCGCCCGATCATCATCAAGAAGGTCATCGAAGAGGGCCACGGCGGCGCGCACGGTGGCGCCTGGAAGATTGCGCTGGCCGACATGATGACCGCCATGATGGCGTTCTTCTTGCTGATGTGGCTGTTAGGTGCCTCCAACGAAGACAGAAAGCGCAGCGTGGCCGACTATTTCCGCCCGTCTTCGCACAGTGACATCACCTTCGGCGAGCTCGCGGGCTCCAGTGGTTTGTTCGGCGGTCAATCCATCATCGATACCGATGGCTTCCCCTTTACCGCCAAGCAGACCTCTGTACTCGAACGCTTGACCCCCAAATCGCAAGCCGGCCCCAATGCCGACAACGGCTCATCCAAAGACGAGAACAATCGCGAAGGGCCGTCCGAGGACACCCCCAGCAATTCGCCGCCCACCAAAGCACAAAAGCAAGACCAAGAGAATTTCGACAAGATCGAAAAAGAGGTCAAGCAAAAGCTGGCCGACAACAAACAGCTCGAAAAACTCAAAGACCAGGTCAATGTGGTGCGCGACAAAGATGGCTTGCGCATCGAAATCATCGACAAGGCCGACTTCTCCATGTTCACGCTCGGCACCGCAGACATCACTCCGCGTGCGGCAGGTTTGCTCAAGGAAATCGCCAATTCAGTCAGCGGCTTGCCCAACAAATTGGCGGTTCGCGGTCATACCGACAGCCTGGGCTTCGCTCCCGACAGTGCGCGCAACAATTGGACGCTGTCCACCGAGCGAGCCGATTCCACGCGGCAGTACTTGCAAAGCGCTGGCGTGGCCTCCAACCGTTTTGCCCGCATCGAGGGTGTGGCTGACACTTACCCCTTCATTCCCGGCAACCCCGCGGACCCGCGCAATCGCCGGGTGAGCATCACGGTGTTGAATCAGTAAGGTCGCTCCCGCCCCCGTCATTGCGAGGCCCCTAGGGGCCGAAGCAATCTCTCACCCTCTCACCCTCTCACCCGCCTCAGAACGGCGGCTTGATCACCTGCGCACAGGTCCCCTTGATCAGGGTGACCACCTTGCCTTCGGAAATGGTGAGCTGCTGCTCAAACGCGCCCGTGCTGCGGTCGATGGTGAATTGCTCCTGGCTGATCATTGTTCCGAACATCTGGAACATCGCCGGCCGGGTCACGCGCAGTTTGTTGCCCACAAAGCTCAGCGTACCGCCACGACTCTCTGAAATGGCAATGCGCCCCTGGTACCAGCCTGAGCGCTTGTCAAAGTCCACCTGAGCCAAGGTGATGCGCGCGGGTTCCTCGGTCTTGATACCCAGAGTCATCTGACCGTCGAGATCCAGACGCAGTTCGCACACAAAGTCCATCACACCCTTGCTCTTGGCGCCCGGGTCATGAGCCGCCAAGGGGTCGGCGCCACCGCTGTCAGACATCAACCAGATCAGTCCGCACAAGGCGGCTGTCACCGCAGCACCTGCGCCGGCACCGATGATCATCTGCTTCATGTGAAAACCCTCAATTCAACCATTGTCAGGGCGACGCCGGTGCGCCAGCTGCACCACCCGGGGCGGCCGGGAGCGGCATGAGCACCGACGACAACAGTCCGCGATGCTCGATGCCAGCGCGTTGGAACAGGTAGCCGCAGGCCTCATCCAGCGCCGCTCGCGTGCGTGCCAAGTCATCGGCCGACAAAGACAAGCTGTCAATGCCGCACTGGTAGATCGTATTGGCCTGAGCCGATGGGATCCAAGAATCCACTTTGGACTTCAGCGTCGACACCAGCCGCGTGTTCTTGGCCTCGCCCTTAAGACCCATCTTGCCATCCATCACGCCCTCTTGGAACAGGCCTTCGATGTGACTTTGCAAAATCATGGCATAGCGAGGACGGATGTCTTCCACATCCTCCGCAGAGATGCCCTCTGGCGGGGTACCCGAGATCGCATCCCACAGCTCTTTGCCGCTCAAGCCCAAAAAGGCACCCCGTTGTCCGCTCTTGGCCGACACCTGCGCCTTCGCAGTGGCCAGCTCCTGCAGGGCCTCTTGCGTGCGGCGCTCCAAAGCGTTGAGGCGGTCTTGCAAAAAGATGAAGAACACGATGCCCATCAGCAGCCCAATGAGCAGCAGACCGATGAGCAAGAGTTCAAAGCTCATGAAGCGGGTCCGCTTGTTCCGGGTGCAGACGCTTCGCCTTCTGTACCACCTGCCTCGGACGCCTCTTCGTCGCGCAGGAATTGCAGGATCTGATAAGTCTCGTCCAGACGCAATTCCCACCTGCTGATTCGGTCCGCCAAGGCCTGCATCTCATCGATGGCCTTCGAGCGCGACAGCTCGGTCTTCTGATATTTAGACCCAATCACAAACGCTTCGTGCGCATATTCCTCTGGCAGATAGACATAGATGTCGGCCTCACCCACTTTGATCTGTTGGTACACCGGAGGGTCGGGCAACACCGGAATCTCTTCACCTTTTGAAATGGCAACGGCCACCAAATCCTGCCAAATCGCCGTCTGCTCAGCACCGTAGATAAAGGTCTTTTCCAAATGCGCACGGCAAAGTAGCCACATGCGTACACGGGCGCTTCGGGCATCCCGGGACTCCGACCGCAGCGCCGCCACCTTCTCGAAGGCGGCCTTGGCACGATTGCGTTCGTCTTCCGGGCTAGGCTTGTCAAAAAGTGAGAACAGGGCCATAGATCAAACCGTTCGATGAATCGGTCGGACGAGACAAAATTTGAGTGTAAGTCACTGGGATGTTTGCCGCCAGTCGGCACACTCGATCTCCACGTTGCGACCTAGCGCATGCCGTATTTGTTGATTTTCTCAATCAGGGTGGTGCGTTGCAGCTGCAGCAGCTTGGCGGTCTGAGACACGTTGCCCTTGGCCCGGTCGAGGGCCTGCTGAATGAGGCCTCGCTCGATGTTCACCAGGTGGTCTTTGAGCGAGAGCCCCTCTTCGGGCAGGGCCTGGATGCCTTGGGCCAGCAGCACCGCCTGCTCCACCGGATTGATCTCATCGTTGGAGGCGAACAAACTGGGCTGCCCCGGTTCCACCCATTGGGCCGGGACCGGTTCTCGAGGCGCGGCAGGGACTGCCTTGGCCACGGGCGCAGGTGCGGGCGCTGGGATCTCATCCAAGGGCAGCAAGGACAGGTCGCGTAGCATTTCCACCACGCATTCGTCGTCTTGGGGAGGCGCGTACAAGGGTGGGGCGGCGGGCGGCCGCACATCGCTGACCACCGGCGACACGGTGCGGGGGCTCATATTTTTCAGGTGCTGCACCAAGGGCGCGTCCACGCGCCGCCCCAAGCGCTGAGCTTGCAGCCGCGCCAAGCCAGACGGCAGCATGATCGACGGCACCGTTTCAAGATCCACACATTGGCCCGGAAACAGGGTCGACAGCCGATCCATCAAATTGGACAACTCACGCACATTGCCAGGCCATTCGTAGGCAGTGAGCAACTCCAGCATCCGCTCGGTAAAGGTCAACGGGGCCAGATCGCCCTGCACATGGTGGGCCGCGTAGTGAGCCAACAGGTCCGCCACGTCTTGGGCACGCTCCCTCAGTGGCGTGGTAGCAACCGGTAGGACATTGATCCGGTAATACAGATCTTCACGGAAGCGTCCCGCACTCACTTCGGCTTCCAGGTCTTTGTGGGTGGCGGCCACCACACGCACGTCGATCGGGACCTCGCTGTCGGCGCCCACCGGCAAGATTCGCCGCTCTTGCAACACTCGCAGCAGTTTCACCTGCATGTCCAGCGGCAAATCCCCAATTTCATCCAGGAACAGCGTGCCCCCCTGGGCCAGCTCAAAACGTCCGACACGGTGCGCGAAAGCGCCCGTGAACGAGCCCTTGCGGTGCCCAAAGAGTTCGCTTTCGATCAACTCGCGGGGGATGGCCCCGCAATTGATAGGCACAAAAGGCCCTCCCGCGCGCGGTCCGTGGGCGTGCAGCGCCTGTGCCACCAACTCCTTGCCCGTGCCACTCTCGCCCGTGATGAGGGCGGTCGAATTGGAATGGGCGATCGTCTCAATCAGCTGGCGCAATTGCTCGGTCGCACTGTGCGAGCCGACAATGGTGACGCGGGGGCGCTTTGATGCAGCCGAAGATCGTTCGGACAATGACATGCCACCTCGCCCGAGGGGATTAAGAGGAACGGAAACCAAGTATACAAGTGGTTTCAAATAGGCCGGCCAAGGCCCAACCCGGACTCAAGACTTCCTTTCCTGTGCCGATTCTCGCGGGGTGTACGTGCGTCACGGCATTATTGGGCCCTGTGCCCCTTGTCTGGAGTGTGAGTTATGAATATTGCATTGGTTGCTCAACGTGGGCAGGGCGGATGGGGCCGAACGGCTTCCCGGGTTGCCGGACTGGGTCTCATGGCGGTCGCCTTGGCAGGCTGCACCTCCACCAAAGGCTTCTTGGCCGACTTCTCGCTGGGCAAGCCCGCGGACCCTGCCACGTCCACGCTGGCCGTCAAGAGCGATAGTTCAGGGGCCACCGCGTCCATGCTGCAGCCCATCATCGAAAAGCGCGAGACCTTCATGGCCACGGGGTATGCAGTCATCAGCGTGCAGCCTCACAAGAATCAGGCCCAACAGCGCCTCATGGCCATTCGCGCGTCCAAACTGGATGCCTACCGCGCCTTGACCGAACAGGTGTATGGGCAGCAGTTGGATGCCACCACCACCGTGGCCGACATGACCATTCAAAGCGACACCTTCCGTGCCAAGGTGGAGGGTGTCATTTACGGGGCGGTGCTGGTCAGCATCACCCCGGTGGGCGACGACACCTATGAAACCACCTTGTCCTTGGACCAGGCGGTCGTCCGTGACTTGCGCACGCTCTATTTGACCCAACTGGCCTCGCGCCGTCGCTGAGTCGACTTGCGCACCTCCAGGGGCAGACCATGACCATCACTCGTTGGCCCAGTCGTTGGCCCGCCCAATCACTGTGCGCTGCTTTGGCATTGGGCTTGTGTGTGTCTGTAGCGGCGCAACAGGCGCAAGACACCAAGGATGTCCCGCAGGACGCCCCCAAGGACGCGCCTAAGGGTCCACCGAAAGCCGCTCCCAAGGTCCCACCCAAGGCAGCGAGCAAGGGTGCGGCAGCGCCAACGTCCGATGCCAAAGCAGCCATGACCATCCCGGCGA
>CAZCJB010000073.1:0-13103 GCA_964498795.1 uncultured Rubrivivax sp.
CTGAAAAGCAGCCTGGACGAGCAAGACATGAACAAGGTGTATCCCAACGCGACGCAAGCTTTGCAAGGCTTGGTTCGAGACGGCCAACTGCTGGCGGTCGGCGGGTTTGGTCTATGTGGCATTCCCGAGGTTCTCATTGACGCGTTGCGCGACAGCGGCGTCAAGGATCTCACGGTCATCTCCAACAATGCGGGCGTCGATGGGTTTGGTTTGGGCAAGCTCCTCGAGACGCGTCAAATTCGCAAAATGATCTCGAGCTACGTAGGCGAGAACAAAGAGTTCGAACGGCAGTACCTCAGCGGCGAATTGGAGTTGGAATTCACGCCACAGGGTACGCTGGCCGAGCGTTTGCGGGCCGGTGGGGCGGGGATCCCCGCGTTCTTCACGCGCACCGGGGTGGGCACTATCGTGTCCGAGGGCAAAGAGATTCGTGAATTCGAGGGGGAGCGCTATGTCATGGAACGCGCCCTGGTGCCTGATGTGTCCCTGGTCAAGGCCTGGAAGGCGGACCGCTCGGGCAACCTGGTCTTCAGGCGTACGGCGCGCAACTTCAACCCTGCAGCGGCGATGGCAGGAAAGGTCACGGTCGCCGAAGTGGAAGAAATCGTCGACAACGGACAAATCGATCCCGATGCAGTGCATCTTCCTGGTATCTACGTGCACCGACTGGTGCTCAATGCCCATCCTGAGAAACGCATCGAGAAGCTCACCATCACTGAAAAGGCAGGGGTCTGATCATGGCCTGGACACACGATCAAATGGCCGCGCGAGCTGCCAAAGAACTCAAAGACGGCTATTACGTCAATCTGGGCATTGGCCTGCCCACGCTCGTGGCCAATTTTGTGCCAGCTGACATCGAGGTGTGGTTACAAAGTGAAAACGGCATGCTCGGCATCGGCCCGTTTCCCACTGAGGATGAGGTGGACCCCGACCTCATCAACGCCGGCAAACAGACGGTCACCACCATCGCAGGCTCCAGCATCTTCGGAAGTCATGACAGCTTTGCGATGATCCGTGCCGGCAAGATCAACTTGTCCATCTTGGGGGCGATGCAGGTCAGTGCCAAAGGGGATTTGGCCAACTGGATGATTCCGGGCAAGATGGTCAAGGGCATGGGGGGCGCCATGGACTTGGTGGCTGGCGTCAAGCACGTGGTCGTGCTCATGGAGCACGTGGCCAAGAAGAAGGATGGCTCCATCGACCTCAAACTGCTGCCGGAGTGCACCTTGCCGCTGACCGGTGTGGGTGTGGTAGACCGCATCGTCACCGATTTGGCCGTGATGGATGTGACTCCCCAGGGGCTCAAGCTGCTCGAGCTGGCGCCCGGCGTGACTCGCGAAGAGGTTCAGTCCAAAACGGGCGTTCCGCTGCTCTGATCAACCCATGGCAGGGCCCTTGGGGGCCTGTGCCATGGCCTGCGCGGCTTCTCCCACCAGGCGAGGCCCACGGTAGATGAGTCCGGTGTAGATCTGCACCAGATCGGCCCCGGCTTGTTGCTTGGTCACTGCGTCCTCTGCACTCAAGACCCCGCCCACTCCAATGATGGGAAATTGGGGGCCCAAGGCCTGGCGCAGCGCTCGGATCACAACATTGCTCTTTTCGAAGACCGGCTGACCCGAGAGGCCTCCTGCCTCCTGCGCGTGTGGCAGTCCTTGCACGGCCTCTCGAGATACAGTGGTGTTGGTGGCAATCACGCCATCCATTCGATGGTGGATGAGCGATCGTGCAATCAAATCGATTTGTGCGGCGTCTAAATCCGGCGCGATCTTCAGGAATATCGGGACATGGCGTCCATGGGTGTCTTGTAGGCGCAGATGCTCGTCATGCAAAGCGCTCAGCAGCCCGTCGAGCGCTTCATCGGACTGCAAAGTGCGCAGATTTTGCGTGTTGGGGCTGGAAATATTGACCGTCACATAGTCCGCGTGGGGGTACACACCTCGCAGCCCCAAAAGGTAATCATCCGTCGCGCGTTCGATGGGCGTGGTGGCGTTTTTGCCGATGTTCAAGCCCACCACGCCTCCTGCCGCTCGAAATGAATGGGCACGCCCCACGTGGGTCAAGAAAGCTTCCAAGCCTTCGTTGTTGAAGCCGAGCCGGTTGATGAGCGCCCGCTTGGCAGGGAGGCGAAAAATTCGAGGTTTGGGGTTGCCCGGTTGAGCGTTGGGGGTCACGGTGCCGACTTCAATGAAACCAAAGCCCAGCGCGCCCAATCCGTCGATGCAACGCCCGTTCTTGTCGAGTCCGGCCGCAAGCCCCACCCGGTTGGGGAAGCGCAGCCCGGCAAGCTGTACGGGGTCTTCTACCCGTCGAGCCGACCACACGCACTGCATGGGTGTGTTTTGCCACCGCGCCAACAGGTTCATGGAAAGGTCGTGAGCGCGTTCTGCATCCATTTCGAAGAGCAGTTCGCGCGCGAGGGGGTAGGGGACCAAGGCCATAATGTGTCGATTGTCGCAAAGCTTTTGATTGAGTTTCCATGACGCAAGATGAACTGAAGGCCGTGGTGGGCCAAACAGCCTTGGCTCACTTGGTGGAGGACGCCGTCGTCGGTGTGGGTACAGGATCCACGGTCAACCATTTCATTGATGCCTTGGCGCGCTCTGGGTTGCGCATCCGCGGTGCAGTCTCGAGCTCCGAGCAAAGCACACGTCGTCTGCAATCGCATGGCATCTCGGTGCTGAGCGCTGATCAGGTCGATCGTTTGCCGGTGTATGTAGACGGCGCAGATGAGATCGACCATCGGGGTTTCATGATCAAGGGAGGAGGGGCGGCCCTCACTCGGGAAAAAATCGTGGCCGATTTGGCCGATCGGTTCATTTGTATCGCCGATGAGTCCAAATGGGTGTCCACACTGGGCGCCTACCCCTTGCCGGTGGAAGTGATTGGCATGGCTGCCGGCCAAGTGGCACGCCGCTTCGCCGCATGGGGCGGGCAGGCGCGTTTGCGGCCTGGGGTGCTCACCGACAATCAGCATCCCATCCTGGACGTGCACGGACTTCGCATCGTGGACCCATTGGCCATGGAAACTGAGGTGAACCAATGGCCCGGTGTCGTCACCGTGGGGATTTTTGCGCGACACAAGGCCAGCCTGTGCCTGCTCGGCACCTCAACCGGCGTGCGTACTTTGGAGTTCTGAACGACGTTGGCGGACCAGCCAGCGCGCGGGGTCCAAGGCGTCCAGCAGATCGGCTTCGATGGGGAAGGCGCCGCCTTCGACCCATGCGGCCAGCACCTCGGCCAGCAGCGGAGCCCAAGTCAAACCTCGGGAACCCAAAGCTCCCAACGCGAAGAGTCCGGATTGCCGGGGAATGAATCGAACCTGGTCGGCGCGGGTACCATGCGGCAGCACCGAAACCGGCAAAGCGCCCACCACGGGAAGGCGATCACGCGCCGACAGGCGCCAACTCACGCGGCCTTCGAGGTGAAAGTCCTGCGACGCAGGCGTCTCACCGACCAAGTCGGCCCATCGCTGCAGGTTGAACGCGTGATCTTGCGATCGAACCTCGGGATCCAGATCGTCCACCTGCGCAGTGGCTCCGCACATGATGCGCCGGTCGGGGAGCGCCACGCCATAGCCTGAGCCTGCGATGGGTGCGTTGGGGAGGCTCTGAGCGTCGCAGGCTTGCCACCAGGTGACCTGTCCTCGGACGATGTCGGCGGGCCAGGTCGCGAGCGCGCTGGTCTTCAGGAGGCGCGGCATCAAGTGACCGGCGGCCAGCACCACCAAAGGAAAGCGACCGAGTTCTCGCCCGCTGGCGTCGTGCAGCGCCCATTCCTCCCCTTCGCGGGTGAGAGAGTGGACTTCCACCGATCCCTTCCAGTCGATGCCTGCACCTTGCAGCAAATGTTCCACCACTGCCACAGGATTCATCCATCCGGCTTGAGGAAACCAAAGTCCACCCTGGGACAGCGGCACGCCCAATCGTTGGCTCGCGACCTCGGGGCTCAGCGTCTGCACCCAGGCATCGTGGGAGTCTTGCAGTCTGGGCTTAAGCGGTGGCGCCTTGCGGTCGTCCTCGACGCTGGAGGGCTCTGTCCGCAACAGGCCGTGGCAAGCACCCCATGCCGTGCTGGAGGCCACCGGCTCCCAGGGCAAGCCCTCCTGACAGGATCGATCGCGAAATTGGAGGAGTTCGCGGTAGCACCGGTGGGCCCACCCTGAGGCCGCACGCAGCAAGCGGGCATGCACGTTGTCTGCCGCGTGGAGTGTGGGGTGAAAGATGCCGGCTGGGTTGCCTGAGGCCCCGCTCGCGGGGTGTGGGTGCTGATCCAGCACGGTGCATTGCCATCCGCGTTGGGCCAAGGCCTGAGCGGCGTGAGCGCCGGCCAGGCCCGCGCCCACAATGACCGCACGCTTTAGGCGGGTCGCATAGGGGGCACCAGGTCCTGCCATGGGCTGGCGTCCAGCAGGACGCTTCGGCTGAAAGGTCGGTGCAAAATGGCCGACGGTCATGTCTTTCTTGCGGCCAAATCCTGGGGCCAACTGGACGTCGAAGCCGCCACTGCGCAAGGCTTCTCGCACGTGTCGAGCAGCACACCAGGTGGCCACCGTGGCTCCCGGACGAGCCAGACGTTGCAGCCCTCGCAGGAGATGTGAGTCCCACATCTGAGGATTTTTGGTGGGCGCAAACCCATCCAAGTAAAAGGCGTCCACTTCGGCCACGATTTGGGGCATCACCTGACGCACATCGCCCCACGCCAAGATCAAGCGAACCTGACCTCCTTCAAAATCCAAGAGGTGGAAATTGGGGGTCAAAACCGGCCATTGTTGGACCAATTCGAGAGCCAAAGATGAGGCGCCGCTCGCCGCATGTGCTCGTTCGAGATCGGCTCGTGAGGGGGGATGCTTTTCAATCGAGATGAAGGTGAGGCGCTGGCATCGATGGGGGTCTGCCTTCCAAGCCTTCCACGTGGCCAGAAAATTGGTGCCCAGCCCGAATCCCGTCTCCAAGATGGCAAAGGTCGGCTGGTCGCTCCAGCGCTCAGGCAGTTGATTGCCCTGCAAAAACACGTGCTCCGCCTGACCCCAAGCTCCTTGCGTGGAGGCATACACATCCCCATAGGTCACTGATCGAGCCACCCCATCGGGCCCCCACTGGATGCAGGCGGATTCCATCGCTGAATCTCTCAGGCTTGGGGCGCCTTAAGGATCTGGGCCTGATGGTCCAGCCAGGTCAACAGCGCATCACGCACAGGGGTCAATCCTCGGTAATCCAGTACGGCAGGGGTCATCGAACTCAATGCCTCGTGGAGTCGACGCGCCTGCAGCGGGCTTTGAAGTGCCTTTGCCAGAGGCGTCATCTCCACCCGGATGGTGAATACGGACAATTCGCGCTGCGACACAGGCAAAAAGGTTTGTCTTTCGGTGCGCCACCAAGCCCGCTCGGCGATGTCAGTGCCCACGGGCAGCGGCCCCTGCCAACCTCGGGGATCCACGCGATGTGGATGGGCGTGCAGCCGGCTGTGGGGCGTGATCGTCCAAACGAATCGCTCCCACGCTTGCCCGTCGGACACCAACTGCATGAGGGCACTCCCAGCCGATTGCAACAACTTCGAATCGGCCACGGGTGCATGAATGGCGGTGAACGGCCGCCCCACTTTCTCTTCGGGAGCCCAAAAGGAGGGCAGCGAGACGGCCATCCAAGGCACGCAGGCATCGGCGGCGCTCACCACGGCAAAATCTTCCGCAAAGGCCAGGCTGAGCAAGCCCACGCTGCGCCACGCGCTGGGCAATTGCCGCAGGCAACGTCCGATCTCATCACCGAGCCCAAAACTGCCTGAGTGGGTGTCTTCGACCTTGCTGCCGTTGACCGCCACGCCCATCGATGGGCTCACCAATCGACGGCCGTCCCATTGGATCACCTCGGGGTGTTCGGCTTGTGCCTGCCGCGCCAAGGCATCCATGGCCAGCGACGGGTCAAAGTGAGGGGAGGCCAACAGGGCCTGGGAGGCAAATCGCGACAGGACTGCCAGCTTTTCCCGCTGATGACGGGAACCGGGGGAGACTGCGGTGAGATGCGGTGCGTCCGCGGCCAGCCGGCGCAACCCCGGTTGCATTCGAAAAGGGGCCGTCACGGCCCCGAAGAAATCAAACGGGGGCTCGATCGCTCACACCCGCTTGCGGTACTCGTGAGTGCGGGTGTCGATTTCCACCTTGTCGCCGCTCTCCACGAACAGGGGCACAGAAATCTCGAACCCCGTGCCCACGAGCTTGGCCGGCTTCATGACCTTGCCCGAGGTGTCGCCTTTGACGGCAGGCTCGGTGATCACTTCACGCACGACGGTGGTCGGCAACTCCACGGAGATGGCCTTGCCGTCATAGAAAACCACTTCGACGGGCATGTTGTCGTCCAGGTACTGGATGGCGTCGCCCATGTTCCCGGCTTCCACCTCGAACTGGTTGTACTCGGTGTCCATGAAGGTGTACATCGGGTCCGCAAAATAGGAGTACGTGCACTCCTTTTTGTCCAGGACAATTTGGTCCATCTTGTCATCGGCCTTGAACACCACTTCGGCGCCTGAGCCGTTGAGCAGGTTCTTCATCTTCATGCGCACGGTGGCCGCGCCACGCCCGCCACGGCTGTATTCGGTCTTGAGCACGACCATGGGGTCCTTGCCTTGCATGATGACGTTTCCAGCGCGAATTTCTTGAGCGAGTTTCATGGACAAAACCTTGTAGGTGAACGACAAGCTTGGCGAGCCGGCTTGGCATCTGCGCAAAGCCCTCTATTCTAGCCCGGTCTAAGGGTTTTCGTCTAGCTCTGCTGGGTGAAAACGCTCCTGCACAAAGGTCGTGAGCTGGGTCACCAGATCGGGCTGAGCGCAGAGCGCGTCCGTCCAGGGTTGCAGATCGCGTCGCCAGTCAGCCCATTGGACCCATTCGGGCGGCATGGGCAACGGAGTTTCCAAGCGATTCCACCAGCGCATGAACTGCCTCACCGCGCGTGCCTGGGGTGCGGAAAAGGCCTGAAGCATCTCGCTCAAAAAGGCCTGCAGCTTACGTTCGTGCACACCGTCGTGCTGAGGGTAAATCTGCCACACGAAGGGGGCTCGCGCCCACACGGCACGCACCAATGAGTCTTCTCCTCTGACGAAATTGAAATCGGCGCTCCACAACACCTGGTCGTAATCGATCTGACTCAACCAAGGCAGGGCGTGAATGCGCACGTCGGTGGCTTCCGTCGGCCAACCTTGTGTCAACAGGCTTGCCGGACCCGGGGTGGTCATGATCAAGGTCGGCGTACCTTGCAACATCTTGAGCAGATCCGAAACCGGTGCCGACTGGTAACAGAACAAGGACACCACCCGTTCGGCCGGGCGGCGCTTCACCCCCAACTCGGCGAGCCAAGCGTCACGATCGAAGCCGGACCGCCGAATCTCCAGACCCGTCTCACGCAACAACCCTCCCGTTTGATCTGTCCATCCAGGGTAGAAGAACCACTTGGACCACACACGGCCTTGGGGTGTGCGTTGAGGTGAAGGCAGGCGGTGGGAGCGTTCGACGTAATCTTCGGCGCTCAAGTACTCCAAGTTGATCCAAACAGGGGGCACCGCCCCCTGGTCCACACGCTCGCCCATGCGACGGACATACGGCTGCGGCAACGTGCATCCAAAGGTTTCGATCACGACCTGCGCAGGCTCGACCGAGTGGTTCCATCGGTGAGGATCCCATGGGATCACCTGGACCCCAGGATGCCCTTGGGGGGCCATCCATGCCAGAGGACTCGGATCATCCATCCACAATCGCACCGAATGCCCACGCTGGGCCAGTTGCACGCACAAACGCCAAGCCACACCCGCATCGCCAAAGTTGTCGATGACGTGGCAAAACACATCCCAAGCCCAGGGCGCAGAAAATTGAAGGGTATTGGGCGTGGACTTCAAGGCAGCTCAAAAGGCATAGACAGGCATCGATTATTCATCGCGGCACAATGCCGTCATGAGCCAACCTGAGCTGCCTGACGTCGATCCTTCCGTGGACCCGTCTTCGCAATCCGCCGCCCTCACTGCTTCGGACACGCGCGCGCGCTTGCTGGCCGAGGTGGCCTCGTTGCCGGCTCTGCCAGGGGTGTACCGGTATTTCGACGCTGCACAGACCTTGTTGTACGTGGGCAAGGCCCGCAACCTCAAGAAACGCGTGTCCAGCTATTTTCAGAAGGACCATTCGGGCACACGCACTGGAGCCATGGTGTCGCGCATCGTCAGAATGGAAACGACGGTCGTGCGCACCGAGGCTGAGGCACTCCTGTTGGAGAACAACCTCATCAAGACCTTGAACCCGAAGTTCAATATTCTTTTTCGGGACGACAAGAGTTACCCCTACCTGAAGATTTCTGCCTCCACAGGCGAATCTGGCGTGTCGAGCCTGACGGTGGTGACGCCCGGGGGCTATCCAAGAATGGCCTATTACCGAGGCGCGGTGGACCGTAAACACCATTACTTCGGCCCCTATCCAGGGGCTTGGGCGGTCAAAGAAACGATTCTCCTGCTGCAAAAGGTGTTCCGCCTGCGCACTTGCGAAGACCCCGTGTTCAGCAATCGATCCAGGCCCTGCTTGCTTTACCAAATTCAGCGGTGTTCCGGGCCCTGCGTGGGCTTGATCTCGCCAACAGACTACGCCCGTGATGTCGCCTCTGCAGCATCTTTCCTCCAAGGAGAGTCGCAGCAGTTGCTGGACGATCTCCAGCAGCGGATGGCAGCCCATGCCGAGGTCCTGGAGTATGAAAAGGCGGCCCAATTGCGCAACCAGATCGCAGCGCTGTCCAAGGTCTTGCATCAGCAATCCATGGAAGTCAGCAGTTTGTCGTCGCTAGACCGGGACGTGGACATCCTGGCGGTCAAAGTGCAGGGAGGACGTGCATGCGTCAATTTGGCCATGGTGCGCGGCAGCCGACATCTGGGCGACCGCGCCTACTTTCCCACGCACGTGGATGAGGCCACCTCGTGGCAGATGGATGGCCCGCATCCCGAAGTGGTCGTCCTGGAGGCCTTCCTGGCTCAGCACTACCTCGGATTGCCGATTCCGCCGTTGCTGTTGTTGAGCCACCCCGTGGATCCGCAACTGCTGGAGGGGCTCGGGCAAGCCACCGGCGTCAAAGTGCGAGCGCAGCATCAGCCCCGCGGACAGCGCCGGGTTTGGCTCGACATGGCTGTGCAAGGGGGTGAGATCGCCTTGGCCAGACTCCTGGCTGAAGAAGGCTCTCAGCGTGAGCGTACGCGGTTGCTCGCGGAGGCGCTAGACCTGCCCAGTTCGGATCTTGACGCCCTGCGCATCGAATGTTTCGATGTCAGCCACACCTCGGGGGAGGCTACCCAAGCCTCTTGTGTGGGGTATGAAAACCACGGCATGCGTCCAGAACAATACCGCCGGTTCAATGTGGCCGACATCACGCCCGGGGATGATTACGCGGCCATGCGCCAAGTGTTGCATCGCCGATACGCACGTCTGGCTGACATGATTGAAAACGATGGGGCGTCAACGCCAAGCCAACGTCTTCCCGACGTGGTCTTGGTGGACGGCGGGGTGGGGCAGGTGTCGATCGCCAAGCAGGTGTTTGAATCTTTGGGTGTGGACACCTCCGCGCTCGTCGGCGTAGAAAAAGGTGAAGGGCGAAAGGTGGGCCTGGAGGAACTCGTGTTTGCCGATGGTCGCGAAAAGTTGCGCCTGCGCCACGACTCCGCTGCATTGATGCTGGTGGCTCAGATTCGCGACGAGGCGCATCGTTTTGCCATCACGGGCATGAGGGCTAAACGTGCCAAGGTTCGGACCTCCGGCAGTCAATTGGAGGACATACCCGGCGTGGGGCCCAAGAAGCGCGCCAAGTTGCTGCAGCGATTTGGCGGGGTGCGAGGCGTTCAAGGCGCGAGCGTGGAGGACCTCATGGGGGTCGATGGCATCTCACGCGAGCTGGCCCAAGCCATTTATCGCAGCCTCCATTGACCCCTCAGGCCCTGAATGTGGACAAGAGCAGGCAGAATGTCACCATGTTCCTGACGCTGCCGACCTTGCTGACCTGGGCTCGTATCGTGGCCATTCCTCTGATTGTGGCCATTTACTATGCACCGGCAGAGCCCGCGTTTCGCAATCTTTGCGCGACTGTGTTGTTTGTGCTCATCGCACTCACTGATTGGCTAGACGGATGGTTGGCGCGCAAGCTGAATCAAACCTCGTCCTTTGGAGCCTTTTTAGACCCTGTGGCCGACAAGTTACTGGTGTGTGCGACCTTGCTCATCCTCTTGCAACTCGATCGGGTGAATGCGTTCATCTCCTTGGTCATCATTGGTCGCGAAATCACCATCTCCGCATTGCGCGAATGGATGGCGCAAATCGGCGCTTCCCGCAGCGTGGCCGTTCACATGCTGGGCAAAGTCAAGACCGTGGTACAGATGGTGGCCATTCCGTTCTTGTTGTTCGATGGGTCACTTTTTGGGTGGATTGACACGCGCTTGTGGGGCACGGTGTTGATCAACGCCGCAGCGATTCTCACGATCTGGTCGATGATCTACTACCTGCGCAAGGCTCTGCCTGAGATTCGGGCCCGCGCGCGATGACCGCATCTTCAGGTGAGCCGCTCACCACATCAGCCTTTGACCGTTCGGCGCCAGCTCTGTTTGTGCTGATCTGGAGCACGGGTTTTATCGTGGCCAAGTACGGCATGCCCCACGCCCCTCCGATGAGTTTCCTGGCCTGCCGATACGCCTTGTCCTTGGCAATCTTTACCGTCTGGGTTCGATGGGCCGGTTTGGATTGGCCTCGCGAGCGTTCAGCCTGGATGCACTTGAGCGTGGCCGGGATCCTCATGCATGCAGGATATCTCGGTGGCGTGTGGGCTGCTGTCAAGGGCGGCATGTCCTCAGGCACCTCAGCCCTCATTGTGGGATTGCAACCCATTCTCACTGCGTTATGGACTTCCGGGTCGGGTCGCGACCATCGCACCACGGGCCGTCAATGGTGGGGCTTGGGGGGGGGGCTGGTGGGCCTGGCTCTTGTGGTGTCGCGCAAACTGAGTTTTGGCGAGGCGAGTTGGGTCACCTTGGGTTATTGCGTCGTCGCCTTGTTCAGCATCACGGCCGGTACCTTGTACCAAAAGCGACATGTCAGGCCCACCGACGTGCGCCTGGCCAATGCGGTGCAGCTCATGGCTGCACTGGCGGTGACCTTGCCCTTGGCGGCGTTGGAATCGGAACCGATTTCCTGGAACTCGCAGATGATCGGTGCGTTGGCGTGGTCCGTGGGGGTCCTGACCTTGGGTGGAAGTACGCTCCTGGTGGTATTGATTCAGCGCGGTGCGGCCACGGGTGTGGCCAGCCTCATGTACTTGGTCCCACCCTGCACGGCTTTGCTGGCCTGGGTGTTGTTTGGCGAGTTGTTGACGCCCACCGTGTTAATGGGCATGGCGCTGACTGCGTTGGGGGTGTGGTGGGTGGTTCGATCTCCGCAAGTGCCCGTGGTCAAGCCTTAAAAGTGGAGCAGAGCATCATGACACGCCATCGAATCGCTGCGATTGCCGGAGACGGCATTGGACAAGAGGTATTGCCCGAAGGGCTACGTGTGTTGGACGCCGCCGCGCGCCGGTTCAGCATCGAGCTTGAAGTTGACCACTTCGATTTCGCGCATTGCGGCTACTACGCCCAACACGGCAAGATGATGCCTGACGATTGGAAAGATCAGATAGGAGGCCATGAGGCGATCTTTTTCGGAGCGGTGGGGTGGCCCGCGACGGTGCCGGATCACCTGTCACTGTGGGGCTCATTGCTCAAGTTCCGCCGCGACTTCGACCAATACGTCAACCTGCGACCAGCCAAACTCATGCCCGGGATCCGCTCACCCTTGGTCGATCGCCATGGGAAACCTCTCAAGCCAGGTGACATCGACATGCTGATTGTTCGGGAGAACACCGAAGGCGAGTACTCCAGCGTGGGAGGCCGCATGTTCGAGGGCACCGAGCGAGAGGTGGTGATCCAAGAAACCGTGATGTCTCGCCATGGGGTGGACCGGGTCTTGAAGTTCGCTTTCGAGCAGGCCATGAGACGCCCGCGCAAAAGGTTGACCTCAGCCACCAAGAGCAATGGCATCGCGATCACCATGCCTTACTGGGATGAGCGGGTGGATGCCATGGCCAAGCATTACCCGTCGGTCCAAGTCGATCGTTTCCATATCGATATTCTCACGGCGCATTTCGTGCAAAGGCCCCAACATTTCGACGTCGTGGTGGCCAGCAATCTGTTTGGCGACATCCTGTCGGACTTGGGGCCGGCTTGTACCGGCACGATAGGCATCGCTCCCTCCGCCAACCTCAACCCTTCTCGAGAGTGGCCCAGCCTGTTTGAGCCGGTCCATGGGTCGGCCCCGGACATCGCCGGCCAGGGCGTGGCCAACCCCATTGGCCAGATTTGGTCGGCGGCGTTGATGCTGGACTTTCTGGGCCACCCACAGGCCCACGATGCGGTGGTGGGGGCGATCGAACACTTGTTGTCGGACGCGTCAGCGCCCAAAACGCCTGACCTCGGTGGGACGGCCACCACGCAAGATGTGGGTCGGGCGCTGGCCTCCTCGATCTGACTTTCTCTATCGGGTCACGCCGACTGGAGCGCAGATGCGCATAGAATCATGATTCCGCCAAAATGACCTGCACCTACAGCTTGGTGGATGATCATCCGCGGAATCAGACATGGTTTATCTTCAAAGCACATTGACCTTGGGGGCGTCCCTTGAACAAGACTGAATTGATTGAACACATCGCCAAGCAGGCTGACATCTCCAAGGCTGCAGCCACTCGCGCCTTGGAAGCTCTGATTGGGGGCGTGAAGAGCACGCTCAAGAAAAATGGCAGCGTCACCATTGTGGGGTTCGGCACTTTTGCTGTGAGCAAGCGCGCCTCCCGCACGGGGCGCAATCCCCGCACCGGTGCCGCCATCAAGATCAAGTCGGCCAAGGTGCCGAAGTTCCGTCCCGGCAAGGCCTTAAAGGATCACCTAAACTGAAGCGCGGCTTCTGCCTTGTCGGCAGAGGGTTGACGTTCAGCGTCGGGTGCTTAGCTCAGCTGGCAGAGCGGCGCCCTTACAAGGCGTAGGTCGGCGGTTCGATCCCGTCAGCACCCACC
>CAZCJB010000074.1:0-7027 GCA_964498795.1 uncultured Rubrivivax sp.
CGTCGCAATGCCCACATGCATCAGACCGTGCGCCTGATGGTGGAAAGGGGGCAAGCAGTGCCTCCCGAGTTGATTCAAGGTTTGATGAACGACACCGGCAGTGAAATGAAGGCTGCGTCGTGGAGCTCGGCGGCGCATTTCAGATTCGCGCTGGTTTGCATGGCGGTGGGGCTGGGGCTGATGCTTTTCTTGGCTCGGCTGCCTTCTGCGGAGGAATCTGTCTGGCTGGTAGGCGCCATTCCCTTCTTGGTGGGCCTGGCATTGTGGTTGGCGTGGCGTGTGGAGTTCGGGTCAAATCATGGGCCAGAATCAGTGCGAGTTCGCCAATAGTTGGGTCACATCCGCGTTCTGGCATGAACCCAGCAGAAGTCGGGGTCAGTGACGCCGTCTTGGTCCAACGGGTGCAGCTTTTGGATGACCGAGAGGCCTTCGCGACGCTGGTGAGGCGTCACCAAGGACCTTTGCGAAGCTATCTGCGCCGACTGACCGGCACCGATACGGCACTGGCCGAGGATCTGGCTCAGGAAAGTTTCCTGAAGGTCTATCGGGCGCTTTCAGGATTCAGAGGGGACTCGAGCTTCAGAACTTGGTTGATCCGAGTGGCATATCGATTGTTTTTGGACCACCGAGAGGCGGCGTCCCGAGAAGGCGTGGCCGCTGACGAGCCGGTTGAGCACCTGGTCGACGTCGACGCCCTCGGGCTCGACATGCACGCCGCGATGAGCCTGGACCTCGACCGTGCACTGCAGGCCTTGAGCCACGACCAGCGCATGGCAGTGCTGCATTGTCATGTGGCTGGATTGACCCATGTGGACGCCGCCCACCTCTTGGGCTGGCCTGTGGCGACACTGCAATCGAATCTGCGCCGCGCATTGGCGCATCTGCGGCCTGCATTGCAAGACTGGGCGCAACTTCAAACTCGGAGCACACCATGAGTGAACAGTGGTCGCGGGGGCAGGATCCGTTGGATGACGACGATGCGTGGTTGAAGACACTCATGAGGTCTTGCGAGCCGCAGGATGATGGATTTTCGAGGCGTGTGTTGCAGTCGCTGCCCTGTGGCCCTCAGGTATCAGCCTTGGGAGCCTTGAATGGACCGTCGGGGATAGGGGGGCTACGCCTGCATGATCTGCTGGATCCAATCATTTGGCATCTTTATGTATGGACTTCCTTGGCGATGATGGCCGCTTGGTGGCTATCGTCGGGGATCTCTTCATGGATGTCTGTGTGGATGGCGCAAGATACCCTCAGCGGCGTGATCAGGTGAGGCCCGCCACCGGCTCCACTGTCACTCCCACCTTCAAAGAGTGGCTCGCGCCACCGTAGATCACGCCGCGCACTGGCGAGACATCCGCAAAGTCACGGCCGAGGGCCACCGTGACAAAGTCGGGCCCGGGTGCATGAAGACCCCAACGGTCGTTGGTGGGATCCAAATCAAACCACTGACCTTGCGTGCTCAGCGTCTTGGCTTGTTGCGGGTCCGATTGAGGCACATACACTGATGCCCAGGCATGCGAGGCATCGCTGCCCACCAGTCTTGTCTGCCCCTTGGGGGGCACGGTGAGCAGGTATCCACTCACGTACCTGGCGGACAAGCCCAGCGTGCGCAGGCAGGCCAACAGAATGTGAGCGAAGTCTTGGCACACACCTTGACGGCGTTCCAAGGCCTGCAGGGCAGGGGTGTTGATGTCTGTGCTCTTGCTGGCGTATTCAAAGTCGCGGTGAATTCGCCGCATCAAATCCACTGCCGCTTCCAGCAGAGGACGGCCCGGTTGAAAACTCGGCTTGGCATAGGCCTCGAAGGCGACGTCCTGAGGCACGTAATGTGAGGGAAATGAAAACTCGGTGGCCGCATCCCACGGCGCACCCGCCCGATAGCGGAAATGATCCCGAACCTGTTCCCACGGTGGGCTGACGGTCTGCCTGTCAGGCGGCAGCGGAGCCTGGATGGTTTGCACCAGGCTTTGAGCGCGAATGTGCAAGGCCTCATGAGGGTGAGAAAGGGCAAAGAAGGTACGCCGATTGCCATAGACATCGACATGTTCACTGAGCGAATCGGGCGATGGACTGATGTCCAACGATGACGACTGCACCCGCTGCGATGGCAAGTCTCGCGGCAGTAAGCAAGCCAGGTGCTGCGCGGTGCTGGCCGCGGGATCGTACTCGTAATCGGTGGTGTGGGTGACCTTCAGCCACATGGGTCAAACTCCCACCGAACCCGCGCTCTCGGTGTGCCGAAAGTAACGCGCGGTGATGGCATCTGATACCTGCCATGCGGCTTTGCTGCAGGCATCGAGGCAGTCTTGCAATTGGGTGAGCTGCCCTGTCTCATTGCGTTGGCACAGCGCGTCGACCGGCCACTGATGCACATCGGGGACCCACTCACCCATCGCATCGCTCACGCCCATGGGGGTGTGGGCGAGTTTGGACAAGCGCGATCTCAAAGCGCGAGCCACCCAAGCCAAGGCTCGAGGATTTTCATCATCTTCGACCAACAACGACAGCAGCGGTTGCAATTCCCGGCTCTGCTGATGTTGCGCCCTGAAGGTGATCGAGCTGTCGAACAAGGCCAGCAGGGCCGTGTAGTGAGAGCTGTTGATGTCGTGGCCCAATGGGTGAGCATGAAAGGCCCCGGAGTCCACCGCCAGCTGAAGCGCTTCGGCCAAGAACCCCAATCGTTCTACGTGCCGACCGATGCTCAAGAGCTGCCAACCATCGTCACGCGTCATGCGATCGGTCTGTGCCCCAGTGAGGGCGGCCAGCGACGCACTGAGACTGTCCAGAGCTTGCAGAGCTTGCACCGTCGAGAAATCGGGCTGCGCCACCGCTTGAGCGCAGTCTTGGCTGAATCGGGTCATGGCCTGGTCGATCATTTGCCAGGTTTCGGCGGACAGGCGCTCGCGTACAGCGTAGGAGGCCCGATGCAGCGCTCGCAAATTGAACCCCACGCTGGTGACGTGTTGGTGTTGATCCAGGGATTCGATGAGGGTTCGTTCAAACACACGCCGGCGAGCGGAGCCCCGTGCCTTGGATTGCATCTTGGGCACACCGCGAGGCACCAAGCCTTGGGTCTCAGCCAGTTGCTGCAACCAGTTCAGCAGACTGTCGGAAGCGGTGTCTTCGCCGTTCAAAGCTTCCAAAGACAGCCTGACCAAGCGGACCATGTTCTCACTGCGCTCGGTGTATCGGCCGAGCCAAAACAAATTCTCGGCGGCACGGCTGGTGACCAGCCGTTGTCGTGGCGTGAAGGACACGGTTTGTGTGGGACCCGAGGCCAGCAAGGTACTGCGATCTATCTCCGCATCGGTTTGCACCCACACGTCGGCGCTGCTGCCTCCACGCTGCATGGAGGCCACCTGGGCGTTGGGCCCCACCAGACGGGCCAGCCCGCCGGGCAACACACGCCAGGAATTGGCGCCGTCCCGCATGGCAAACACCCGAAGAATGACCGGGCGAGAGGTCACGCCTCGGGAGCCCTGTGTCCAAGTGGGCATCTGGGAGGCCGCGGTGTGAAACTGCAGCGTGTGATGGTCCGGTTTCGCTTGGATGGCTTGGGCCCACTGCTCGCGTTGAGATGGCGTGAGGTCGCGGGCCAAGACGGCTTCAAAACTGCGATGGTGCGCCGAAGCCCAGTAGGTGGGTTTGATGACGGTGCGCTCCAGCTCGGGGAGTACAGCAGGGAGCACGGCACGTTCACCGCACCACCAGGTGTCCAGAGCCGGCAGTTGCAAGGGCTCATCCAACAGACGCTCGCACAAACTGGGGAGGAAACCGAGCAGCGCGGGCGATTCCAGAAACGCGGAGCCCGGTGCGTTGGCCACCAGCACGTGACCTGCCCGTATAGCCTGGAGCAACCCAGGAATGCCCAAGGTAGAGTCAGACCTCAATTCCAGCGGGTCCAAAAAGTCGTCATCAAGCCGCTTGAGCAACACGTGCACGGGCTCCAGCCCGCTGAGAGTGCGCAAGTACAAGCGCTCATGGCGCAGGGTAAGGTCACTGCCTTCGACCAGCGTCAGACCAAGATAGCGTGCGAGGTAGACATGCTCAAAATAGGTCTCGTTGTAGGGGCCCGGTGTGAGCAAAGCAACGTGGGCGCTGGCCCCTGCTGGGCTGTGACGTTTGAGAGATTCCACCCACATCCGATAAGACGTTGCCAAACGCTGGATGTGCATGGCCTCAAAGGCTTCTGGAAAATGCCGAGAGATCAGAATCCTGTTCTCTAGCAAATAGCCCAAGCCAGAAGGTGCTTGGGTTCGCTGGGACATCACCACCCAGCGCCCCTGAGGGTTGCGTACCAGATCAAATGCCGCCAGGTGCAAATGGGAGCCTCCCACAGGGGCCACGCCATGCATGGCCCGGACATAGCCCGGGTGCCCGTGTACCAGGGCGGGTGGGATCATGGCTTCGCTCAGCAGACGCTGCGCTCCATAGACGTCGGCCATCAACGCTTCGAGCAACAGCGCCCTCTGCACCACACCTTGTTCAATGTCCTTCCAACTTTGAGGCGTGAGGATCAGAGGGAAGATGTCCAAGGCCCATGGGCGTTGGCTCTGTCGCTGATCCGCGTAGAGATTGAAGGTGATGCCGTTGTCACGAACTTGCCGCTCGAGCGTTTGGATGCGGCGATCCAAATCGTCCAAGCCTTTGGAGCCCAGATGATCGAAAAATGTTTTCCAGGCTGCGGTGAGCGTGGGCGGCGTGAAAGGCCCGGTCGTGGTGGCCACGCTCGAGCCCAACAACTCATCGAAATGGCCGCTTTCGGCGGGCAGGGCCAGCGGCGTCACCACATTAAAAGACGTTGCAGACACCTCGACATCATAGGCTCAGCAGCGCAGATCTAACGAGAGTGGGAACTCCAGGTTGGCCTACGAACCGCGAGACCTGTTGCAAAGCGGCGTGTTTGGACATGTCTTCAACCAAGCAAGACATAAGCCACCATCTCGCGCCAGGAGCTCCCACTTTGCCAATTCGCTCCCATTCCCTAAGGCCCGCATTTGGTGCAATCGCACCAAGGCGGTGCAGCAATTCCGGACGCTAGGCCTGCACCAATGGCACCCAACTTGCTTTTCTCGCCTGGTAAGGAAAACATGATGCAAGCCCTCGACGAGATGTACTCGCAGGTGCCCTACAGCGCCGACTCAGTTCGACCCCATTACCGAGACTACTTGTTTTGGCTCCAGGGACAAGACGAGCAGGTGATGCGCGAGCATCGTGCCGAGGCCGAGATGATTTTCCGCCGGGTGGGGATCACCTTTGCGGTGTATGGCGACAAAGACGAAGACCGTTCTGGTACCGAGCGCCTGATTCCATTCGATTTGATCCCTCGCATCATCCCCGCCGCGGAGTGGCAGCGCATGCACCGTGGATTGGTGCAACGGGTGACCGCGCTGAATCGCTTCATCCATGACGTCTACCACGAGCAGGAGATCCTCAAGGCGGGCATCGTCCCTGCAGAGCACGTGCTCCGCAATGCTCAATTCCGCCCTGAGATGATGGGGGTGGATGTGCCGAATCAGGTGTACTCCCACATCAGCGGCATCGACATCGTGCGAGCTCCCGACGAACAAGGCCAAGCGGAGTACTACGTGCTGGAGGACAACTTGCGAGTGCCCAGTGGGGTGAGTTATATGCTGGAAGACCGCAAGATGATGATGCGGCTCTTCCCCAAGTTGTTCAACCAGTACCGTGTCGCACCGGTGGCGCATTACCCCGATCTGCTGCTCGACACATTAAGGGCCAGCTGCCCCGCCACCACCGACAATCCGACCGTGGTGGTATTGACCCCTGGCATGTACAACAGCGCTTACTTTGAGCATGCATTCCTGGCCCAGCAAATGGGAGTGGAACTGGTCGAGGGACAAGACCTGTATGTGCAGGACAGTTTCGTCTACATGCGCACCACCCGTGGACCTCAGCGGGTCGATGTGATCTACCGACGTGTGGACGATGATTTCCTGGATCCGAGCGTATTCCGCTCGAACTCCACCTTGGGATGTCCAGGGTTGATGCAGGCCTACAAAGCCGGTCATGTCAGCATATGCAACGCCGTGGGTACGGGTATCGCCGATGACAAGTCGATTTACCCGTATGTGCCTGAGATGATTGAGTTCTACTTGGGCGAGAAAGCCCTCCTCAAGAACGTACCGACCTATCAATGCCGCAAGCCCGATGACTTGCGCTACACCTTGGATCATCTGGACGAACTGGTGGTCAAAGAGGTCCACGGCGCGGGAGGCTACGGGATGTTGGTGGGGCCTGCCGCCACCCGCAGCGAAATTGAGGCCTTCCGACAGGTGCTGAAGGAACGCCCAGAGGGCTACATCTCTCAACCCACATTGAGTTTGTCAAGCTGCCCGACTTACGTGGAAAGCGGCATCGCCCCGCGGCATATTGATTTGCGACCTTTTGTCTTGAGCGGACGCGCTGTGCAAATGGTGCCGGGTGGTCTCACTCGCGTGGCTCTGAAAGAGGGGTCTTTGGTGGTGAATTCCTCTCAAGGGGGCGGCACCAAAGACACCTGGATTTTGGAGGCCTGAACATGCTCAGCCGCACAGCCGATCACCTGTTTTGGATGGCACGGTATACCGAGCGGGCGGAGAACACAGCGCGCTTGCTCGATGTGAATTACCAAACCTCGCTCTTGCCGCAATCGGCTGCGGCTGCGCAAATGGGGTGGCAAGGGCTGTTGGCCATCAGCGAGCTGACGCCCTCATACCATCAACTCTATGGCGACATCACACCGCAAGGGGTCATGTCTTTCATGGTCAAAGATGAGAACAACCCATCGAGCATCATCTCTTGCCTCAAGGCGGCCCGGGAGAATGCGCGGGCCGTGCGAGGTCGGTTGACCACCGAGGTGTGGGAGACGCACAACCAAACTTGGTTGGAGTTGTTGCGACAGATTCGCCATGGCGCGTGGGATCGAGATCCGGGTCAATTCTTTGAATGGGTGAAGTTCAGGTCACACTTGTCGCGAGGTGTCACACAAGGCACCATGTTGATGGACGAGGCCCTGCATTTCATGCGC
>CAZCJB010000074.1:7127-12994 GCA_964498795.1 uncultured Rubrivivax sp.
TCGTTGATGGCCTGCATGAACGAGGTGGTCTATACCCTTAAAAAGGTGAGCGACAATCCGAATCTTGAGAGTCGGCGCAGCGCGGGCAAACTGCAGGCCGAGATTCAGTACGCCAAGATCGAAGAAATCTTGGATGGGGGTTTGCATGCATTTCTCGTTCAATTTCTGCTTCGGGTCAACCAAATCGCCGCGCATGTGAGCCGCGAGTTTTTGATCGCAGGGCCGGTGCTCACGCATTCTTGAATGCGTCCTCTACGTTTCGGCGTCTACGCTCCATGGGTTGGTCTGGTCACCTGAGCCTCACTTACCGTGCGCAGGGTCTGCGCACCGTGGGCCATGATCTGCATCATGGACCTTTGAGGGTGCTGCAAGCGCTATACCCAGAAGGTCCCACCGTGTGCCACCACGTGTTGGTGCACCCACCAGGAGGCATGGTGGGTGGTGATTCGCTGGAGGTGGACCTTCGGCTCGGTGAGCGCTCGCATGCGCTTATCACCACACCGGGCGCGGCGCGTTTCTATCGCAGCGCCTCAGAGTGGGCCACGCAATCGGTGCAAGCGCATTTGGCC
This sequence comes from uncultured Rubrivivax sp., assembly GCA_964498795.1. Taxonomy (GTDB): domain Bacteria; phylum Pseudomonadota; class Gammaproteobacteria; order Burkholderiales; family Burkholderiaceae_C; genus Rubrivivax. The sequence continues at coordinate 7,697 of CAZCJB010000074.1, forward strand.
GAAGGATCGCGCTTGGAATGGCTGCCTCTTGAAACGCTGGCTTACCCCCACTGCCGAGGACGCAACCATTTGCGGTTTTCCATGGCCCCTGGAGCACAGATGTTGGGCTGGGATGTGTTGGCCTTGGGGCTACCGGCCGCTGGACAGACCTTCGACGCCGGAGAGTTTGAACAACACCTGGAGATTCCGGGGCTGTGGCTGGAGCGTGGAACGTTGAGCGGCGACGATGAGCGCCTATTGCGCAGCCCGTTGGGATTGGCTGGGCGAGGGGTGGTGGCGACCCTCTGGTTGGCCGACGGTCAGCCGTTGGATCGCACGCGGCGAGACACATTGACCGAGCTGGCTCGCGAGTGCTGCTCGAAGGTCGCACCGCTGCTGGCAGCGGGGGTGACCTCACCGAGTCCGGGTTTGATGGTCTTGCGCGTCCTGGGACCTCGGGTGGAGCCCGTGATGGCGATCCTGCATCAAGTATGGGCCACTTGGCGGCGGGAGCACTGGCAGTTGCAACCCTGTGCGCCACGCATTTGGAAGATGTGACTTATTCTTCAAATGGCCACACGCTGCCGAACGCCTTCAGCGTCCATGTCGCAGCCTCGACCACGGGCGATGATCGCCCCCCGCTCCATGACGAGGTATTGATCGGCCAACTCTGCGGCGAAGTCGTAGTACTGCTCCACCAGCAAAATGGCCATGGGTTGCCCATCCATGCCACTCTGCGCCAACTTGCGAATCACCCGTCCAATGTCTTTGATGATGCTGGGCTGAATTCCCTCGGTCGGTTCGTCCAGGATCAAAAGCTTGGGGCCGGCCGCCAGCGCCCGGGCGATGGCCAGTTGCTGTTGCTGTCCGCCTGACAAGTCTCCACCCTTGCGACGGATCATCTCTTTCAACACGGGAAAGAGATCAAACAAATTGGTGGGTATGGGTGCATGCCCGGGCTTGACCGCCAGCCCCATTCGCAGGTTGTCCTGCACACTCAGGCGACCAAAGATCTCACGTCCCTGAGGCACATAGCCTACGCCGCGTCGAACGCGTTCGTAAGATGGATCCCGGGCCATATCAGCGCCATCTAACAGGATGTGCCCGGTGCGGATGGGCACCACGCCCATGAGACTTTTCATGAGTGTGGTCTTGCCCACCCCGTTGCGCCCCAAGATCACCGTGACTTCACCCGGTCGCGCCTCAAAACTCAAGTCACGCAGGATATGGCTTCCGCCGTAATACTGATTGAGTCCTTCCACCTTCAGCATCGCCTGCCCCATCATCGGCCGAGGTAAACCTCAACCACTTTCTCGTTGCGTTGCACCTCGCTCAACAGACCCTCGGCCAGCACACGCCCTTCGTGGAGCACGGTGACTTGTTTGCGCCCTTGGGTGAGTTGGTCCACGAACTTCATGTCATGCTCCACCACCACCAAAGAGTGCTGCCCCTCAAGAGACAGGAAGAGTTCGGCTGTCCTCTCGGTTTCCTCATCGGTCATGCCGGCGACCGGTTCATCGAGCAGGAGCAATTGAGGCTCTTGCATCAACAGCATGCCGATTTCCAACCACTGCTTCTGGCCATGGCTGAGCAAGCCGGCGGTTCTGTAGGCCTCAGCGCTCAAGTGAATCAGGGTCATGACCTCGTGGATGCGATGACGCTGAGCTTCGCTCAGGCGCCAGCGTACGGCAGACCACACGCTGCGGTCTGCGCGCAAGGCGAGTTCCAGGTTGTCATGAACGCTCAGCGCCTCATACACCGTGGGCTTTTGAAACTTGCGACCCACACCCACTTGTGCAATGGCGGTTTCGCTCATACGCAGCAAGTCGATGTTCTGGCCAAAGAAGGCCTTGCCCGCATCGGGCTTTGTCTTGCCCGTGATGCAATCCATCATGGTGGTCTTGCCCGCCCCGTTGGGTCCGATGATGCAGCGCAATTCCCCGACATTGACGCTCAGACTCAAGGCGTTCAAGGCCTTGAAGCCGTCGAAGCTCACGGTGATGTCTTCCAGGTACAAGGCCACGCCGTGCGCAAAGTCCGGCTTGCCTTGCGACAGGACGCGACCGAATGCGGCTTCTCGACCACCGGATTCGGTCTTGCCGCTTTGCGCGGCCTTGCGCTCCTGGAATGCTTGGCGCGCGCGGCTGCCTGACTCTTGCAGATCGGGGGTCATGGTGACCCTCCCGATGCGGGCGTTGGACCCCAGCGTTGACGCAACTGCCGCCACAACCCAATCAGACCCTCAGGCAAGAACAAGGTGACCGCAATGAACAGGGCGCCCAGGAAATACAGCCAATATTCTGGAAACATCACGGTGAACCAACTTTTGGCACCATTGACGAAGAACGCGCCCACAATGGGTCCGATGAGCGTGGCGCGGCCACCCACGGCGGCCCAGATGGCCATTTCGATGCTGGCAGCGGGCGACATTTCACTGGGGTTGATGATGCCCACCTGAGGGACGTACAGCGCACCCGCAATGGCGCACATCACGGCAGAGAGTGTCCAGATGCTCAACTTGTAGGCCACGGGTTCATAACCGGTGAACATCACGCGGCTTTCGGCATCTCGGATGGCCTGCAGAACACGACCATATTTGCCCTGAACCAACCATCTGGCCCCCAAGAAAAACGCCACGAGAACCATGCCTGTCAGGGCGCAAAGGAACACGCGCATGGTGGGGGTGGCCAAGGGGATGCCCAAGATCCTCTTGAAGTCGGTAAATCCGTTGTTGCCGCCGAACCCGGTTTCATTGCGAAAGAACAGCAGCATGGCGGCAAAGGTCAATGCCTGGGTGATGATGGAAAAGTAGACCCCTTTGATGCGTGAGCGAAAGGCGAACCACCCAAACACAAGCGCCAACAGGCCAGGCACCAGCACCACCAACAGCGCTTGAGCCACAAAGCTATCGCTCCAAGCCCAATGCCACGGGTATTCCTTCCAATTGAGAAACACCATGAAGTCCGGCATGTCGGCCTTGTATTGGCCATCTCGACCGATCTGGCGCATCAAATACATGCCCATGGCGTAGCCTCCCAAGGCAAAGAAGACGCCATGTCCCAGAGACAAGATACCTGTGTAGCCCCAAATCAAATCCATGGCCAAGGCACAGATGGCATAGCAAAGTATCTTGCCCAACAAGCTCACATAAAAGTCGCTCAAGTGCAGGGGGTGGGAGGCAGGCACCACCAGGTTGAGCACAGGCACGCACACCGTGATCACTGTCAGTGCCACCACCCATGGCAGCGAGGAGCGGACATGTGACGAGGTCATGACTCCGCGCTCCTGCCTTTGAGAGCAAACAGACCCTGAGGACGTTTTTGGATGAAGATCACGATGAACATCAAGACCATGATCTTGGCCAGCACCGCGCCTTGCCAGCCCTCAAGGAGCTTGTTCAAGACACCCAGCCCCAGACCCGCATACACAGTGCCCGCCAATTGCCCCACACCGCCCAAGACCACCACCATGAACGAGTCCACGATATAGCTTTGGCCAAGATCTGGCCCTACGTTACCGATCTGACTCAACGCGCAGCCGGCAAGACCGGCGATGCCTGCGCCGAGCGAAAAAGCCCAGGTGTCGATGCGCGCCGTGTGCACCCCCACACAAGCCGCCATGCGACGGTTTTGGGTGACCCCCCTGACAAAGAGGCCCAAACGCGTTCGCTCGATGAGCAGGGCCACTGCCAGCAAGACCGCCACCGCAAAGGTCAAGATGGCCAGCCGATTCCAGGGAAGAATCAAATTGGGCAGTACCTGCAAGCCGCCTGACAACCAACTGGGGTTTTCCACTGCCACGTTTTGGGCTCCAAACAAAGACCTGACGGATTGCATCAAGATCAGGCTGATACCCCACGTCGCCAACAGCGTCTCCAAAGGCCGGCCGTAAAGCCACCGGATCACCGACCGCTCAAGCAGCGCGCCCACCGCTGCGGCACATACGAAGGCCACGGGTATCGCGACCAGGATGTAGGCGTCGAACCATCCCGGGGCGACGGCCTTGAACACGTTTTGAACCAGATACGTGGCATAGGCACCCACCATCATGAGCTCGCCATGGGCCATATTGATCACCCCCATGAGCCCGTAGGTGATGGCCAAGCCCAAAGCCGCCAACATCAAGATGGACCCCAGGCTGATGCCTGAGAACATCACGCCCAAGCGGTCACCCCAGGCCAGCCGGCCCTGCACCGAACTCAACGCTGCACTGAGGGCGGCTTTGACTTGAGGATCTGACTCGCTGGCCAGCTTCTCGCTCAACAAGGACCGCACCGAAGGGTCGGCGATGTCAGCCAAGCGTGTGGCTGCCGTCAGTCGTTCCTCACGCAGCGTGGACGACAACTGAGCCGCCGCCACCAACCCCTGGAGTTGTTGACGCAGCGTAGGATCGACCTCTGCAGCCACCGCTTTTTGGAGCAGGGGCAGCCGACTCGCGTCGGCTTGCTCCTTCAATTCTTGGACCGCTTTGGCCCGTGAGGCGCGGTCGGGTGCGAAGAGACTCAAAGCCGCCAGCGCGCCTTCCAATTCTCGCCGCATGCGGTTGTTGTTGACCACGTCCTCCGCCCCATCGGGCAACCCGGCCGCCTGGGAGTCGATTGATGCCCCTGCCAGACTGGCCTTGTCGCCGACGACCACAAACGCCTTGCCTCCCACCAGTTTGACTTCGTCTGCCAACAGATGCCGCACGTAGACAGCCACGGCGGGGTCGGCCAAGGCGACAGCCTCTTGGATGGCCCCGACCCGAGCATCACTGTCGCCCGACGCCATACGCGAAGCCAACTCTGGGGAGAAGGCGGGTGCCGCCCAAGCGCCACCCCACCCCGCCAAAGTCAAACACAGGAACATCAGGCCGCCGAGCAGAGCTCGGCAGCAATTGCGAGAGGTCATGTTGAATCAGCGACCTATCACTTCTTCTCGGGCTCGTCTTTCTTGCCCTTGTTTTCAGGGATGTAGGGGCTCCAGGGCATGGCTTTGACCGGACCAGGCGTCTTCCACACCACGTTGAACTGTCCATCAGCTTTGACTTCGCCAATGAAGACGCTCTTGTGCAAGTGGTGGTTCTTCTCATCCATCTTGCTGGTGATGCCGCTCGGGGCCTTGAAGGTCTGCCCCGCCATTGCGGCGATGACCTTGTCGGTGTCGGTGCTATTGGCCTTTTTGACGGCCTGAGCCCACATGTTGAACCCGATGTAGGTGGCCTCCATCGGATCATTGGTCAAGGGCTTGTCTTTGTGGCCCGCAATGCCCTTGGCCTTGGCGTAGGCGGCCCACTTCTTGGTGAACTCGTCATTGGCCGGCGCCTTGATCGACATGAAGT
>CAZCJB010000075.1:0-12875 GCA_964498795.1 uncultured Rubrivivax sp.
GTAGGCGTGAGCAAGGAGCTGGTGCAACGTGCGTTGGCACAAGTGGCCGGCGTTGAGGTGCATACAGTGGCCCAGCGCATGATGGGTTGGACGCAGTCTCACCACCGACCCAGTGCGCAGCGGTATCGCCAGCTCATCGCATCCCTTGGATCCCCATCCGGATCGACGGGCGGTGCAGGGGATGATCAGGCATGCACCCACGGTGAAGGCGGGCAGCCTTATCCCTTTTTCCTGGCGCATGCCTGGCAAGGAGAGCTGGAGCGCCTGGGCTCTGTGGGGGCGTGGCAAGTCGAGTGGAAGTACGACGGCATCCGAGCCCAGGTGGTTCGACGCAGGGGGCAGACCTGGATTTGGTCCAGGGGAGAGGAACTTGTCACCGAACGTTTCCCCGAAGTGGTGGCTGCATTCACCGGGATGCCGGATGGCACAGTGGTGGATGGAGAGTTGTTGTCGTGGAAGGCCGGACAAGAGCGACCAGAGCCGTTTCAACGGTTGCAACAGCGCATTTCACGCAAGTCTTTGACGCGAAAGGTGCTGCAAGACGTGCCTGTCGTGTTCATGGCCTACGATCTCTTGGAGTGGCAAGGCGTGGACTTAAGAGCTCAGCCACAAAAGCAGCGCCGATCTGTGCTGGAACAAGTGATCCAGCCCCTGGGATTGCCGATCTCGCCTTTGGTGCAAGCCCACGATTGGACGGCGATGGCCCTCTATCGCCAGCAGGCGCGCGAGCGCGGTGTGGAGGGTTTGATGCTCAAGCATCGCGACTCGGCCTACGGCACAGGGCGGCGCCAAGTGGCGTTGTCAGACGGTCAGGGTGCGGGTTGGTGGAAGTGGAAAGTGGATCCCTACACGGTGGATGCCGTGCTCATCTATGCCCAAGCGGGCCACGGACGGCGGGCCAGTTTGTACACCGACTACACCTTTGCCGTGTGGAACCGCCCGCCCCTGGATGCACAAGAAGCGGAGGGTGTGATTCGAGCTATTGAGCGCCGTGAGCCTGCACAGCCTGGCGCCTTGCAATTGGTGCCGATCGCCAAGGCCTACTCGGGTCTGAGCCAAGGTGAGATCGATCGGGTGGATCGTGAAATCCGCAAACACACGCTTGAAAAGTTTGGGCCGGTCCGAAGCGTCAAGCCGACGATGGTGTTTGAGCTCGGCTTCGAAGGGTTGAACCTGAGCCCTCGGCACAAGAGCGGCATCGCTGTGCGGTTCCCTCGTATCTTGCGCATCCGCGACGACAAGCCCTTGCATCAGGCCGATCACCTGCAGAGCGTGAAAGCCCTGGTCAACGCCTAACTCGGGCTCGCTCCCATTGAGCCGCAGCACTCAATGTGTGGGATGCCGCGTCCAGCATCCGCCCATAGGACAAGAATCCATGGGTCACGCCAGGCACTTCATCCACGTGCACCTCCACCCCGTGTTGGCGGAGTTGGCCGGCGAGCGCTCGATTTTGGTCACGCAATATGTCGAGTTCTGCGATCGTCATCCACACGGGCGGCAATCCGTGGAGGGCAACCCCTGAAGTGAGTGGAAAGCTGCACTCGCGTTCTTGGACATAGGGAAAATCGGGCTGCGCCTCACCCAGATAGGCCTGCAGATAGCGCTGCTGCGCCTGGAGTGACAAACCAAAACGGCCATCTCCAAACTCTGTCATGCTGGCATCGTCATAGGTGTCGGCATACACCCCGTAAAACAGCAACAGGCCGTCTACAGACGTGGCACCTTTGTTGCGCAACTCCAGGAGTGTGGCGGCGAAGGCCAGGTTCGCTCCTGCGGAGTCTCCTGCCAGCGTGAGATGGCAAGTCGGGTGCTCTTGTTGAGCGTAAGAAATGATGGCCAGCACATCGAACAGGCCTTGTGGAAAGGTGGCCTCTGGCGCCAAGGCGTAGTCGATGGACCAAGCGTCGCATCCCATCTCGGTGGCCAACCGACGCACGATATTGTCGTGCGTCTGGGGGGAGCCCACACACCATCCCCCACCATGCAGATAGATCAAGAGCTGATTCGAAGGCTTGCGCACAGGTTGCGTCACGCGCAGACCGACGCGGCGATCTTGGGCCTGCGCGGTCAGGTCGATGGTGTGGCAAGCCGGTCCATCGTCCAGCCACGGCTCCCGCTCCTTGAGCAGTTGAGCCCGAGCTTGGGGAAAGGGCAGCGTGTAGCGGTGTGGACTGCCTTGTCGCCCTAGCGCCAACTGAGCCAGCACTGCCCGCATCTGCGCCTGAGGTTCAGGCATGGGGCGACCTCGTCAGGGATGCCAGGCCACCGCATCCACCTCGAAGCGCCACTCGGCCTTGGCCAGGGCCTGAACCACGACGAGGGTGGATGCGGGGCGAGCCTCGCCGAGAAATCGGGTGCGAATGGGGTTGTAGTCGGCCAAGTCACTGGCTTGAACCAGGTAGTGGTTGACCTTGACCAAGTGGTCCACGGTCATCCCTGCATCCGACAAGATGGCCACCAGATTGGTCCATGCGGCATGCGCCTGATCGGCAAAGCCTTCTGCCATCGTGCCATCGGGTCGCACGCCAATTTGTCCGGCAATGTGCAACCAGCGTCCCTCGCCCGGGGCACTGATGCCATTGGAATACCGGCCCAGCGGGGCAGCGATGGTGGAAGGGTTGTGTACTTTCATGGGAGATGCCCTCAAGATGATTCCAAGAATCGCCACGCGCGTTTGAACAACTCCGCGTGCTCGTCCGCCAAATCGTCAAGAATGTCAAAGTGGGTGCGGCCCGTGGCTTCGTGGTAATCCGCTGGCAAGCCCTGTTGCCGCCAGCGCCGGGCTTGATCTTGCGACTGACCTTTGAAGCCCTGGGTTTCGGCCCCTCCGGCCACGCACAAGACGTGATCGAAACGAGGGGGAGGATGAAAGGCAGGGCTCATGGCACGAGCTTGCGGCTCATCCAGCCGAATGTCTTCGTTGATGCTGGTTCGCAGCAGAGGCAACAGATCGTAGACGCCACTGATGCCAATGAAGCCCAACGCCGAAGATCCCAGCGCCGAGCCTGCCAGGGGGGGATCCAAGCACAGTGCGCCCAGCTGAGCGCCGGCCGAATGACCGCTGACCAAGATGCGTGTCCGGTCAATTTGCCAGTCTGAAGCATGACGGCGAATGCAAGCGCACGCGCAACGCACCTGCTGAACGATTTGTGCCACATTGCGCTGCGGAGCCAATTGGTAGCCCGGCAAGGCCACATGGACACCCCGCGCCACCCAGGGCTTGGCCAAGAACGAGAAGATGCTGCGGTCCAAAGCCCGCCAATAGCCCCCGTGAATGAATATCAGCAGGGGAGCAGGCCCGGTGGTGGTCGCCGGAAAGAAGTCGATGGCGGTGGCCGATACAGCGACCGGGTCATCGTCCAGATAACGGTGGCTGAAAAACCCAGGCCACTGCGCGCGCCAATCCGCGCTGCGTTGGGCAAAAGCCTCATACACCGCCGTGCGTTCGGGATGACGCCGGCGCAGGGCGTACTCGGCCTCCAGCCTGGGGTCGATGGCCAACCCGGTGGATGTGTTCGACGCCGGATCAAATCCCAAGATACGCCTCTCGGACTTCGTCGTTGTCACGCAAAGCCTGTGCGGCATCAGACTTCACAATCCGGCCCGCCTCCAGCACATATCCATGGTCGGCGTGGGTGAGTGCCACGTGGGCGTTTTGTTCAGACACGAGCAGGGTCAACCCCGCACGCTGCAATTCGCTCAGCACTTGAAACACTTGCTGCACAACCAGGGGAGCCAGCCCCATGGAAGGCTCATCCAACAGCAGGGTGTGAGGCTCGCTCATCAAGGCTCGTCCGATGGCCAGCATCTGCTGCTCGCCGCCAGACAAGGTCCCTGCGGCTTGATCCAAGCGCTCGCGCAATCGTGGGAAGGTGTTCAAGACGAATTCCAAAGGGCGCTCCACGTCAGCACGGCGTCGCGGAAACAATTGCACGAATGCCCCCATCTGCAAGTTTTCTCGGACGCTCAACGGGCCAAAGACACGACGGCCCTCGGGCACCAGAGCCATCCCTTGGCGCAGAACTTGTGCGGCCGATAATTGGGACACATTGCGGCCTTCCAACCGCACCTCTCCCTGCGAAGGACGCAAAAGGCCGGCCAGTGCCTTCATGGTGGTGGACTTGCCCGCACCATTGGCGCCAATCAGGGCGCAGAACGACCCTTTCGGAATGTGTAGATCGACGCCGCGCAGCACATCGGCCTGTCCATACCCGGCGTGTAAATTTTGGACCTCAAGCATGGTTCACCTCCGTGCCGAGGTAGGCCGAGATCACGGCAGGGTCGCGAGAGACCTCGGCGGGCGGACCCTCTGCCAGCCACGCGCCATGGTGCATGACCAAAATGTCATCGCACAAGCGCATCACCACCCGCATGTTGTGCTCAACCAGAACGATCGTCACTCCGTTGGCGTTGATGGTGCGTACCACGTCGACGATCCGGTTTTGATCTTCCAAAGGTACGCCTGCAATAGGCTCATCGAGCATGAGCACCCGGGGCCGGGCGGCCAACGCACGCGCGATTTCCAGCAACTTGGCGTCGGCAAAACCTAAGTCGCCTGCCTTGGCATAGGCACGATCGCTCAATCCCAGCAACGCCAATTGCTCGTGGGCAAGGGCTTCGACCTCCAATTCTTCGTGGCGTGATTGGCCTAGGAGGTTACGCATCCAGCTGCTGCGCAAATTGGCATGCGCACCCAGCATGACGTTTTCAAGCAGGCTCATCTCAGGGATGAGTTGCAGGTTTTGAAACGTCCGCGCCAAGCCCAAGCCGGCGCGCTCGTGCGCTCGCAGATTCGTCAGGTCTTGGCCGTCCAGCCGAATCTGGCCTGCAGACGGTTTGACAAATCCAGAGATGGCATTGAACAGTGTGGTCTTGCCCGCGCCATTGGGTCCAATCACGCCTTTGATACCACCTGAAGCGGCGGTCAATGAAATTCCGTTGACGGCCCGCAGACCGCCAAAATCGACATTCACCCCTTGCAGCTGCAGCGTGGCCATTTCAGCGAACCTCAACGGCCGAGCGGCGCGGCTTTTTGAGCCATAGGGATCGCAAGCCCACCAAGCCTTGCGGCAGAAACAACAGCACCACGATCATGCCGGCACCAAATACCAGCAATTCGGCATCTTGAAATTTGCGCAGCAACTCGGGCACGGCAGTGAAGATGGCGGCACCCAAGACCGGGCCCCAATAGTGCCCCCACCCGCCCAAGGCCACCATCACCACCAGCAACACCGAGGTGCCAAAACTGAAGGTCTCCGGCGACGCATACTGGTTGAAGTGCGCATACAAAGCGCCGGCCACCCCGGCACACGCGGCAGAAAACATAAAGGCCAGCAGCTTGCTGCGGAAGGCGTCTACTCCCATGCTGGACGCGGCGATTTCACTCGCCGCCACGGCACGCAGGGCGCGGCCGCTTCGGCTGGCCAACAGCCACGCCAGCAACACCATGCTCAAGGCACCCACGGCCCAGGCGAGATAAAAAAAGCGTTGGGGCGTGTCCAGCGCAAAGCCCCCCAGCGACATGGGCGGGATGCCTGCCAATCCGTTGGGCCCGCCGGTCAATGACACCAACTCGTTGAACAACACCGACAGGATGGCATTGAACCCCAAGGTGGCCATGGCCAGGTAGTTACCTCTCAGACGCAAGGACGGCAAGCCAATCAACCAGGCGCTCAAGGTGGACAACCCCAAAGCCGCCAAGACCCCCCACGGGGCCGACCACCCGAATTTCACGGTCAAGACGCCCGTGGTGTAGGCGCCGAGGCCAAAGAAGCCTGCCTGACACAAGGAAATTTGGCCGCCAAAGCCCATGACCCAATTCAAACCGCCGATGAGCAACAGGTTGATGAAGAAGAAGATGCCCAGGCTCAACACATAGTCGTTGGTGGCCAGATGAGGCCAGGCCAAAAAGATCAGCCAGAGACCCGCCACGCGTCGCAGGCGGCCCGTGCACTGTGCCGAGGGCGAAAAAGACGGGAGGCTCATACGCGCTCGACCTCTCCTTTTCCGAGCACGCCTGAAGGGCGCAGGAAGAGGGTCAGCAGCAAGGCCACGAAGGCCACCGCATCTTTGAAGTGTGAAGAAATGAGGCCTCCTGCCAGAGACTCCAAAGAGCCCAGCAACACGCCACCCACCAAGGCGCCAGGCAGGCTGCCAAGGCCTCCCAACATGGCGGCAGAGAACCCTTTGAAACCCAGCACGGTGCCATGGTCGAAGGAAGTCAGGGTCAAGGGTGTGATGATGACGCCGGCGAGCGCACCGACCCCCGCGGCCAGACCGAACGAGGCGGCCATGGCCATGCGAGGCTCGATGCCGCACAGCGCGGCCGCCTCAGGCTGCGCCGCCACCGCTCGCAAGGCACGTCCAAGCACGGTTTTCTCAAAGAAGACATGAACGGCCAGCATCACAGCGCACGTGATGGCCAAGATCCACAAGGTTTGCGGATGGATGCGCAGCGAGCCCCACACCAAGGGCGAGCTGCCTGAGAAACCGGGAAGATCCGCCGGGTTCTTGCCCAAGACCAACATCACCAGGCTCTTGGTGCAAATGGCCACAGCAATCATCACGAGGGTCACGATCAAAGGACCGGGCTTGGCAATGCGCCGCACAATGAGCCGCTCAGAGGCGAGCGCGAACGCCACCACGGCCAGCACCGCCACCACAACGGCCAGCGCCAAAGGCCACTTGGCGGCGTAAGCGGCGGCGGCCACCATGCCTCCCATCATCACCCATTCGCCTTGGGCGAAGTTGATCGCACCGGTGCTCTTGAAAATGACGTTGAAGCCCAGTGCGACCAATGCATAGACGCTGCCGGTGGACAAGCCCGACATCAACAGAGGGGGCAATGAGTCCCAACCCACTTAAAACGTTCCCCAACGAGGATGTTCCATGTGGGGCAGATTCAGTCCCCAATCGGCGAAGCCGCGTCGCGTGCGGCTCAAGCACTCGCGGAAGATTTCGACCTCTTGCTCAGCCGTCACGGCCCCCAAACCGGCCGCGCTCATGGTCTGCAAATCGGCGACTTCGGCACTGGCATCCAGTTGTGAGGCCAAGCCCACACAGTGATAGCCGGCGAACTCCACGTCTTCAATGTGACGCTTCAACCCTTGCGCCACATGCTCTCGAACCTCGTCGCTCATCGTCACGGCACGCCGCTTGGCGTAAAGCCAACCGAATTGCGCGTGCCTCTCGTAGTCTTTCAAGCACTGTGCCAACATGCTCTTGGCCAGCGGCTCGGTCACCTGCGCAGCCCAGGCTTGAGCCAACAGCAATTCCAGTCCATCCACGAAGGCACAGTGCACGGCCACGTAGGCATCGATGGAAACGCCCGCATTGAGGGCATCGCGGTATTGAGTCCGGTTGAAGACCGGCTCCCACCCCGGGTGCGACGGGCGGTCGATATAGCCTCCACAGGCCTCGGCGTAGCGGTGAAAACACTCGATATGCCAAGCTTCCTCGGTGTTGCGCACGGTCAAAAAGTACTTGGGGTCCGACTCTCGATTCAACTCCAAGCAAAAGCGAATCAGCAGCGCCGGTGTTTCGGCCATGCCCGTGTACTCCACCCAGGCTCGGCGGCTCCACACGCGGCGGGCGGCGTCGCTCGCGGCCGGTGACACCTGATCCAAGCCATGACGATCCCACGACAAGGTCGATTCGGGGTTCCAACGAGATTGTTTGGCAGTCTCATACAGCTGCCGAATGGGTGTGTCGTCTTCGTGCAAATGCAGAGGGAAACGTCGCTCCACCAGAATCGGCGTGGGTGTGGCGAAGATCGGAGTGAAGTGGGCGGCCATGGCGGTGACGACAATCCAGAGGCGTGACTAAAAAGGGGCAGCGAACTTGCGGTGGGTGAACATGGGAATGTCCAGCCCCCAAGCATCTTTCATGCGCTGTCGCATGGTGCCGATGGATTTCAGGAAAATCGGCTTTTCCAGGTCTTCGGTCGTGGCGCCCAGGCCGGCTTCCCAGGTCAGGCGATCCACCTCCACTTCGTATTTCGAGGCGGGGGTTTCGGGCGCTAACCAGCTGCTGTGATAGCCATTGAGCTCGACCTTCTCGATCATGGTGATCACCGCTTGCCGCACGTTCTCCTTCTCTTCGAGCGTCAGTTGGGGCATGCGCTGTTCCAAGAAAGCCCAACCGAACGCACAATGCCTCACCTCATCGCGCAATATCATCTTGGAGATTTGCTTGGCCACGGGGTTCTTGGCAATCTCGATGATGTGCAGGAAGACATCAAAGGCGATTTCCTCAGCGGCACAGACCAGCGCCGCGATCGTGCCCTCCAGTGAAATCTTGGGGTCAAGCGCCATCTTGCGGATGCCGTGTGTGGCTACCGAGCCCTGGTAAGCGGTGACGGCGGGCTCTTCAAAATAACCACCCAGGGCCTCGGCCATGCGATAACAGACTTCAGCGTGCCGAGACTCTTCTTGAGAGCGAATGCTGAAGAAGAGCGCCATATCAGGAACGCAGTGCTCCCGGCAAAAACGAATCTGCAAGGCGGGGCTTTCTGAAATCGCGCCGTACTCGCCCCACGCGCGGCGGCTCCAGTACATGCGGGCCGCGCGCAAGTGCTCCTCGCTGTATTGCTCTGGATGCACCTGGTCCCAGGCGATGTCGGTGGCGGGGTCCCACTGCTGCCGCGTGGCATTGTGGAAGAGATCGCGAATGCGTTTGTTCTCAACGCCCAGGCGCAGTGGGAATCGAACCTCAGGCTCATCCAGAATGGTGTGGCTCATGGAAACCCCTCACTCAACGGTCAATCTCGAGAATCACTTGTAGTCGGCCAAACGGAAGGCGCCGTCCCGATAACTCACGAGCACCAGATCTTCTTTGGCCAGGCCTGAGTGACGGTCTTTGGCAAAATTGAAGACGCCCCCCACACCCTGCCAGGCCTTCGTGGCAGCCAACGCGTCACGCACCTTGGCACGATCGGTGCCACCGGCCTTTTCCATGGCGTTGGCGGTGAGCCAAATGGCGTCATAAGTCTGCGCAGCAAATTGATTGGGTTTGCGCTTGAATTTGGCCTCAAAGGCTTTGGTCAGCGTAGCGATACGCGCTTTTTGCGGGTCGCTGTCGGGCAAATCGGATCCCACTGGAAACTTCACCGATACGAGCAGCAAGTTCTTGGCCGCATCACCCGCAAGCTGCATGTAGCGTTGGTCGACGAAGCCGTAGCTGTGAATCAACGCCATCTTGCTGTCCAGCCCCAGTTGCTGAGACTGCTTGAGGAACACCACGCCCGCCGGTGTGACGGTCCAACAGATGACTGCTTGCGCACCGGAGTCGCGAATCTTGGTCAACTGGGGCAACATGTCGGTGTCTGACGGGTTGAACGATTCGTAGATCACCTCCAAACCGCGGCGAGCGGCCACCTTTTTCAGCTGGCCGGCCGCGCTTTGGCCAAAACCGCTCGAGTCGCCCAAGAAGGCCACTTTCTTCATGCCCTTCTTGGCAAAGTAGTCAGCCAAGCGGTCCATCACCTGCTCGTCGTCGGCCGTGCTTTTGAAAGTCCAAGGCCGTTCCGCCACGGGGGTGACGATGTCCATGGCACCTTCAGTGGACATGAAAGGCAGACCTGCTTTTTCCGTCAGGCCCAGCATGGCGATGGCCATACCGCTCATGTTGCCACCACCGACGATGGCGTCGACCTTGTCCTGGTCGATCAAGCGACGCGTGGCGGTAAGACCTTTTTGCGTCTGACTTTCTGCGTCATAAAAGAACCATTCAATTTTCTTGCCCTGGATGCCGCCTTTGGCGTTGATTTCTTCAATGGCCAGTTCCATGCCGGCTTTCATGTCTTCGCCTAAGAAGGCGGCCGGACCGGTTACCGACAAGATGGAGCCGATCTTGACGGTGCTTTGGGCCAACGCGGCGTGACACCAGAGCAGGGACGCGAGCGCCACAGATAGAGCACGCACCCAGGTGCGCGCAAAGAGTCCAGCTTTCATGACGAGCCTTTCTTGAAGGGGTTGAAGGGGCAGAAGAACAGACATGCAGCAAATTCGGTTTGGGGGTCTATCAGCCACTCGTGCCGACCACGGTCAGTGGCACACGGACTCTGGCATCCAGGTTGGGTCCACGGCCTCTCATGGGTGCAGTGATTGTGTAGCGAACCTGATCGGCTCGATACACCGACAGCCCGGCCATCACAGATTGTTTCTTCATATCGATATACAGCAACTGACGCAACAGCACGGGGTCGTTGGCGAGCAAATCGAGCCGCTCGGCGTACTCTTCACCGGCCAGCGCGGCCTCCAGCTGGCTTTGGCCGCAATCAAAATTGACCTTGGTCGCCAGCACATCCAACAAGGACACTTTGGAGAACTCTCGCTTGGGGATTCCTTCTGCCACAGCCCACGGGATGAAGCGCTGATCCCAGGCCACTCGCAGGGCCCCCGACAAGCGATAGCGCTCAATGTAGAGCACCGGAGCGCCTTCGGCCAATTGAAGCGTCTCGGCCATCCGAGCAGGGCAGGGGATGCGCTCCACCCGTTGCACCTCCACCTTCAGCGATCGCCCACTGCGGGCCCACTGGTCGCTGAAGTTGGTCATCGGTGAAAAAGACTCTTCAATCTTTTGACGATTCACCAAGGTGCCGAAGCCTTTGCGGCGTTGGAGCAAGCCCTCGGCCTCCAACTCGGCCATGGCTTGACGCACCGTGGCGCGGCTGACCCCGAATTGCTCACACAAGCCTTGCTCGGTGTGAAAGCGATCGTCACCCGGTGGCCAGGACAAGATGGTCGCGCGCAGCCGACGCTGGATCTGCGCATACAGCGGCAGCGGCGATTCGCGATCGATGGTGGCTGCGGGTGAGACCATGACGTGTCTTGGGGTCAGGAAGACTGCAGTTGTATGGAAGTCCGTACAAATATACGTGCGGCTATTTTGTGGTGTCAAGCCGAGAGACCTAAGGGTGTTCCCGAGTTCTGGCCGGTCCAGCGGCCCGTGTCTACACTGCGACCCATGAAAACCCTTGAAGACACTTTCGCCGCCCATCGCTCCATCCGTCAGTTCCGGTCAGACCCGGTCCCGCAAGACCTGATCGAGTCGGTGTGTCAACAGGCCATCGCTGGCGGCTCATCGTCAGGCAACCTCAACACCTGCTCCATCGTCTTGACGCGCGATGTCGAGCGTAAGCAGCGTTTGCATGCCTTGCATGGGCATCAGGACATGGTGCTGCAAGCGCCGTTGGTCATGACCTTTTGTGCCGATATGTATCGCACGCGATCCTGGTTGGCCCTGCGTGGTGCGCGTGACAACTTCGCCAATTTCATCGGCTGGCATGTGGCACTGGTCGATGCCATCATCGTGGCGCAGAACGTGTGCCTCGGGCTGGAGGCACGCGGCTTGGGGATTTGCTACATGGGGACCACCTTGCATGCCATGGGAGACATTGCGCAGCTCTTGGAATTGCCCGAAGCGTGCCTGCCCGTGACCAGTTTGGTGGTCGGGTTTCCCGACGAGAGCCCGCCTGCGCGTGACCGCTTGCCGCTGAGAGCCTTCTTGCATCAAGAGCGCTACGAGCGTCCGACGCCCGAGCAGCTGGCATCGATTTATGACGATCGAGAGCGCAAAGGTTGGGAGCGCTACATGGCCATGCCCCGGCTCAAGGCCTTGGCCGATGCGCATGGCATCCAGTCCTTGGCGGAGTTTTACACCAGCCCGGTCAAATATGACCCCGATCAGTTTGCGCAAGACTCGGCAGCCTTGCACGAGACTTTGCGGCGCTCAGGATTCCTGCCCTGATGGGGGCTCGTGGGCCGACTGCTGCGCGTGCCACGCCTGCCGGCGAGCCTCACGCTGCCGGGTGGCCTGCTGTCGCTGCGCAACGACCCAGGCGGCCACGTCCGATCCTGACAAGGTCATGGCGACTTTCTGCAAGTGTGGAGGCAGTTCTTCCACTGGTCGGGCCCAGTAAGCATGCCCGTAGCCGTCTCGGACCCACCAGCCGCTGTCGACCAACCAACGGCGCAGCTCCACATGGTCGGTGTGCAAGAAGGCGCCTTCTTGCTGCAGGCACATTTTGAGCAAGGCATTCACTTCAGCCTCGGTGCATACCGTGCCCGCTGCCAAGCGCAAGGCGGGTACGGCCAAGGCCCAGCAGCGGTCAGCTTCAGACAGACCCCCCAGCGAAACACCCGTTTTCACAACCAGCGATTGAAGGGAGGCAGGGGGCATGGTGGGGGAGGGGGACGCATGTATTAAGCCGCGATTCTAGGGAAATCCCTGAGTTGGGTGACCCCGGTGCCGCCGTCTAAGCGCTTGAAGCCCTTAAAAGAGGCATTCACAGAATGAGTGTCACCGTCCATCAAACAGGAAACAGGTTCATCATGGATTTTGGAACAACCCTCAAGCATTTGGCTCCCTTCTTGGTGCCGATTTTGGCGCTTTGCATTCCCATCGTGGCCCTTGTCATGACCTCGTGGTCCAGAATCCGTCGCAATGCCCACATGCATCAGACCGTGCGCCTGATGGTGGAAAAGGGGCAAACAGTGCCTCCTGAGTTGATTCAAGGTTTGATGAACGACACCGGCAGTGAGATGAAGGCCGCGTCGTGGAGCTCGGCGGCGCATTTCAGATTCGCCCTGGTTTGCATGGCCGTGGGGCTGGGGCTGATGCTCTTCTTGGCTCGGCTGCCCTCTGCGGAAGAATCTGTCTGGCTGGTAGGCGCCATTCCCTTCTTGGTGGGCCTGGCGCTGTGGCTGGCGTGGCGTGTGGAGTTCGGGACACATCATGGGCCAGCTTGAGCGCAAATTCGCCAATAGTTGAGCCACACCCGCGCTCTGGCATGAACCCAGCAGAAGTCGGGGTCAGTGATGCCGTCTTGGTCCAACGGGTGCAGCTTTTGGATGACCGAGAGGCCTTTGCGACGC
>CAZCJB010000076.1:0-12683 GCA_964498795.1 uncultured Rubrivivax sp.
CCGACGAGGGAGTGTCCTTTGCGGACTATGTCGCCCGCATGAAGGAAGGGCAGGAGTCCATCTACTACGTCACAGCCGACACCTTGGCGGCTGCCAAGAACAGCCCCCAGCTCGAAGTCTTCCGCAAGAAGGGCATCGAAGTCTTGCTCCTCAGCGACCGCGTGGACGAATGGATGCTCAGTCACCTCTATGAGTTCGATGGCAAGCCGCTACAAAGCGTCGCCAAGGGAGCTTTCGATCTGGGCAAGCTGCAAGATGAGGCGGAGAAAAAGCAAGCCGAGGAAGCGGCCACTGCCTTCAAGCCGGTTTTGGAGCGACTCAAAACTGCGCTCGGTGACCGGGCCAAGGACGTGCGGGTGACCTCTCGCTTGGTGGACTCGCCCGCGTGCCTGGTGGCCGAAGAGGGCGACATGAGTGGGCACCTGGCCCGATTGCTCAAGCAAGCGGGCCAAAGTGCCCCAGCGACCAAGCCCATCTTGGAGGTCAACCCGAGCCATGACCTGGTCAAGCGCTTGGAGAGCGATGCGCGATTTGACGATCTGGCTCACATCCTCTTTGATCAAGCCCTGTTGGCCGAAGGTGGCCAGCTCGAAGACCCTGCAGCCTATGTGCAGCGTGTCAACCGCCTGTTGACGGCCTGACTCCACCCATTCGCTCGACCTGTTCTTGGAGCGCGGTGATCTGGTCGGCCCAGTGGCTGGGGCTGCCAAACGACGGGAAGGCTCTGGCAAAAGACGGGTCTTCCCAACGTTGGGCGATCCACGCACTGTGGCGCAGCATGCGCAGGGTGCGCAAGGGCTCGATCAACAACCGCTCCTCGTCGTCAAAAGGGGCGAAGTCTTCATAGCCTGACAGCAGCAAATCCAACTGGCGCTGCCCGCTGCGTGGGTCTTGACCGTCCAAGAAAAGCCACAAGTCTTGCACCGCCGGGCCGGTGCAGGCGTCATCCAAGTCCACCAGCGTCAGCGCGTCGTCGCGCTCCAACAAGTTGCCCCGGTGCGCGTCCCCATGCAGACGCAAGGTCTTCAAGTCGCTCACCTGGGCAAAGGCCCGCTCGATGCCACAGACCGCCTCGCGGGCCAAAGCCTCCCATCGCGACCGCAAACTCACCTCCACCACATCCAAATCCAGCAAGAGGTCGACCGCCGCGTCGGCGAGCGCTGGCGTCATGGGGATCCGATGTGAGAAGGTGCCTTGGCGGCCCACCGCATGCACTCGGCCTATCAAGCGTCCTAATCGCCTCCAATCGGCATCGGTTTCCACGCGGGGGTCTCGGCCCCCCAGGTAAGGGCTGATGCTCACGCGGTGCCGGTGGCTGCCATCGCTCCAGTGCAGCAACGTGCTGTCAGGCCCCGCCAATTGCGCGGAGTGCCCGGGACGCAGGGTCCACGCGGACAGGCTCAACTTGCGAGGCGCCATCACGGGCACTTCGGCCGCTTGCAGCTCCAAGGCAAAGGCGTGTTCCTCCACGATTTGCGCGTCGCTCCAGCGGCCCGGCCGGTAGAACTTGGCCACCACCGACGTGCCGTCTTCCAGCATCACCTGAAAGACGCGGTTTTCATAGGAGTTGAGCTGCAAAAGGCGACCGTCGCCGCGCAGCCCCACGGCCTCCAGGGCATCCAGCACGCCATCGGGCGTGAGTTCACCAAAGGCGAGGGTGGACGTGAGGGAGTTGGCGTGCGTTGGCATGGAGGGCCGATGGTAGCCCCTGCGCCCCCATGGCAAGGGCCCGCAGGGCTGCGGCCATCTCCTACAGACCTATTGGCTGCAGACCCGGTGGGTGTGTCCCAAGCGCTGATGGACCTCGTCCACCGTGTCCAAGAAGGAGTCAATCTGGCGCCCGTGCAACTTGATCTGGTAGTCGATTTCAGCCAAATGATCTTCCACCAAAGCGCCCAGGTGCGAACCCAAGGTGTCGCGGGGAGACTTCAAACTTGCGTCCACGTCGCCGCCGAGGCGTTCGGTGACCGCGCCTGCGCGCCGGGCGAGCTTGATCATGGGGCCGTTCTCGCTCAGGGTGTGGACCACCAGCGTGTCGATGCCCCGGTTGCGCGCATGCAGGACCGCGTGTTCAAAGAGCCGCGCACCGACGCCGCGACCGCGCAAGCTGCCATTGACGCTCACGCCAAATTCGGCCACACCGCCGTGCGGTTGGGGTGCGGCGCCCTCAGACCCCGTCTCGGGGTCGCTCCCGTAGGCCAGGTGCGCCATGGCCACCAGGTCGAGACGGCGGTCGAAAATCCCGAAGATCTCGTCACGCTTGAAGTCCAGGTGTGCCACGTAGTTTTTCACCTGATCGTCAGAGGCCAGGTAGCCGAATCTCAAGTACCGGTCACGCTCCGGTAGCGCCAACAGGTGCGCCAAAATGCGCGCGCGGTGCCGAGGTTTGAGGGTTCGCACCGGCAACAGCCAATGCCGAAGTTGGGATAACCAAGCCATGCGCCGATAATAAAGGGTAAACCCTAGGTTTGCAATCACTTACGTCCTGAGTGCCACTCAAACCTCGCTGGTGGCTTGGGCCGATGTGATGCGCGGGCCTTTGGAATAAGCGCAGAGATCCTGGACGTCAGGTCACCTTTTCAGATAGAATCAAAGGCTTTCCCGCAAGCGGCAGGGAAAGAACGCTGAGGGCCTTGCGGTCCGAGCACGTCCGAGAGGTCCCAGGTACAAGGGGTTCCGAGGAGGTGGTGTCAGCGAAATCATCAGCCGCTATGAAAGACCCTCATGAAAACCTTCAGCGCCAAACCGGCCGAGGTGAAGCACGAGTGGTTTGTGATTGACGCCACCGACAAGGTGCTCGGACGTGTTGCCAGCGAAGTGGCACTCCGTTTGCGCGGCAAGCACAAGGCCATTTACACGCCTCACGTCGACACCGGTGATTTCATTGTCATCATCAATGCCGACAAGATCCGCGTCACCGGCTCCAAAGCCACCGACAAGATCTACTACCGTCACTCCGGGTTCCCTGGTGGCATTTATGCCACGCCTTTCAAGGACATGCAGGCGCGTCACCCCGGTCGTGCAATCGAAAAGGCTGTCAAGGGCATGTTGCCCAAGGGCCCGCTGGGCTACGCGATGATCAAGAAGCTGAAGGTG
Source organism: uncultured Rubrivivax sp. (assembly GCA_964498795.1). GTDB lineage: Bacteria > Pseudomonadota > Gammaproteobacteria > Burkholderiales > Burkholderiaceae_C > Rubrivivax. The sequence continues at coordinate 3,097 of CAZCJB010000076.1, forward strand.
TATGCCGGTGCCACGCATCCGCACACCGCCCAGCAGCCCAAACCGCTCGAGATCTGAGGTCGGCGATGATCGGAAATTACAATTACGGAACCGGCCGCCGCAAGTCGTCGGTCGCTCGCGTCTTCATCAAGAAGGGCACGGGCAAGATCGAGGTCAACGGCAAGCCGCTCGACCAATACTTTGGTCGCCAGACCTCCATCATGATCGTGCAACAGCCTTTGCTGCTCACGGCCAACATCGATGCCTTCGACGTCCGCGTCAACGTCCATGGTGGTGGCGAATCGGGTCAAGCCGGTGCGGTGCGCCACGGCATCACCCGTGCGCTTATCGACTACGACGCGGGGCTCAAGCCCCAACTCAGCCAGGCGGGCTTCGTCACGCGTGACGCCCGTGAGGTCGAGCGTAAGAAGGTCGGCTTGCACGGCGCTCGTCGTCGCAAGCAGTTCAGCAAGCGCTAAGCGCGGCGGTCGCGGGCGCGCCGCCTTGGGGCGCCCGCACCTCTCACCCCATGCGTTGGAAGCAGCTTCGCCGTCGAGTGTCGGTGACGCTGCCGCGCGTCATCGTCCGCCGTCACCTGCCTTGGCCGTTGCGCTGGGCTGCCGCCGCATTGGTGCTCGGATTTTCCGGCGCGATCGCGCTGTGGGCTTTCGAGTTGGGCAAGGACTTGGCCGGGCTGGACCGCGCCGCACGCGAAGAGCTTGGCCGGCTTCGCCAGGAGGTTGTCCAGCTGCGGGAGGAAAACGCCCGAGCGGCCTCGGTCGCGCACACCGCCGAAAGCCTGCTGCGCACGGAAAAGACCACCCAAGAACGTTTGACACAGTCCTTGCGTCAGCTAGAGGCTGAAAACCAGTCGCTCAAGGCCGATTTAGGCTTTTTTGAGCGGTTACTGCCGGCGTCTGCGGAGGGCTTGATGATTCGGGGCATGAAGGCTGAAGTGGCAGGGCCGGGGCAATGGCGCTACCAAATGCTGGTCATGCAAAGCGGCAAGACGCCGGCCGAGTTTTCAGGCCGCTATGAGGTGTGGCCGTCGGGGCTACGGGGGGGGCAACCCTGGGCTGCCACCCAGCCGTTGGTCAAAGATCTCCAACTGCGGCAATACGCACGCGCTGAAGGGTTGCTCGACGTGCCCCCCGATGCCGTGATAAAAAGCCTCCAGGTGAAGGTGCTCGATTCGCGAGGTGCGGTTCGGGCGACCCATACCGCGCGGCTTTGACCGCCTTTATCCACGATCAACCGGGAGCGTTTCATGTTCGGGGGCAAGCAAAAATCACCGCCCATTCGCAGTCTGATCGGCGAGGGCACGGTGGTGCAAGGTGACCTCACCTTTGCTGAAGGGCTGAGGGTGGATGGAGAAGTCCATGGCAATGTCACGGGCACTTCTGAAGCGGGATGCATCCTCATCATCAGCGACAAAGCCAAGGTCCATGGCAGGGTCAAGGCCGCGCATGTCATCATCAGCGGGGAAGTACTTGGACCCATCGAATCGTCTTCACTGTTGGAGTTGCACGCCCATGCCAAGGTGGTAGGCGACGTGCGCTATGAACTGCTCGAGATGCACCCGGGTGCTGTCATCGACGGCGAGTTGCGACCCCTCAAGAGTGCCGACAAGCCCGCATTGACCCTCGCCGCCTCCAATGAAGTTTGAACAAGGAACCCTATGAACGCCATCACAGAACCCCTCACCCCCGATGTCGGCGAGATGCCGGCCCCCATCCTCTTCACCGACAGCGCGGCCAACAAGGTCAAAGAGCTGGTCGATGAAGAAGGCAACCCTGAGCTCAAGCTGCGCGTGTTTGTGCAGGGCGGCGGATGCTCTGGCTTTCAGTACGGCTTCACCTTCGACGAGGTGGTGAACGAGGACGACACCCAGATGAACAAGAACGGGGTGACCTTGCTGATTGACGCCATGAGTCTGCAGTACCTGGTGGGCGCGGAGATCGACTACAAGGACGACCTTCAAGGCTCTCAATTCGTCATCAAGAACCCCAACGCCACCACCACCTGCGGTTGTGGCTCGTCGTTCTCGGTCTGAGCGAGAAAGCTGTCAGATCCAGATGGCCGCGGCCCAGAGGGACTCGCCATGACACGGGATGGCTGTCATCGCGATACGACACGGGATGGCTGTCATCGCGAGGAGCGTAGCGACGTGGCGATCTCCTAGACCGCGCCTCACGCCTCAACCCGCCGGATACAACGCCCCCAGCACCCGAGGGCCCTGCGCGCCGGTGACGGCCGGCAGGTTGCCGGCATGGCGCTCCGCGAACGCCCGCGCCAGCCAGGCAAAAGCCAAAGCCTCCACCTGGTCGGGCGGCACGCCCAGCGCGCTGGTGCTGACCACGTCACTGCAAGGGCCGGCGGCACCGAGGTGCTCGCTCAACCGCTCCATCAAGTGAGTGTTGAACGCCCCGCCTCCGCAGACCAGCACGCGAGCGGTGCGAGGCGCCTCACCGATCAAATCCTGACACACGACCACGGCGGTCAACTCGGCCAACGTGGCCTGCACGTCTTGGGGCCACCAAGATGAAGCCCCCGGGCATCGTGACAGCAAGGCATCCAGCCACGACGCATTGAACAAGTCTCGGCCGGTGCTCTTCGGGGGAGGCTGAGCAAAAAATGGCTCCTCCAGCGCCAGCCCCAGCAACTCGTCACGCATGCGGCCTTGCGCAGCCCACGCGCCGTGAGCGTCAAACCGCTGCCCGGTGTGACGCTCGCACCAGGTGTCCAAGAGCACGTTGCCTGGCCCGCAATCGAACCCGCGCACCTCACCCATCAGGCCTCCATCAGGCGCACGCGCAGGGATGATGGTGAGGTTGGCGATACCCCCCAGGTTGAGCACCGCAATGTCTTCATTCTGGCCAAACAGGGCGGCATGAAATGCCGGTACCAAGGGAGCGCCTTGCCCGCCTGCAGCCAGGTCACGGGTGCGGAAGTCGCACACCACGTCGATGCCACACAGCTCGGCCAACAAGGCCCCGTTGAGCAACTGAAGGGTGTAGCCGGTGCCATCAAATTCTTGGGGCCGATGACGCACGGTTTGTCCGTGGGCCCCGATGCTGCGCACGGCTTGCGGCAACACCTGGGCCTTGTTCAGCAGGGACCGCACGGCCTGCGCATAAGTGCGGGCCACCTGGTTGGCAGCCAGGGCCGCCTCGTGGAGTTCTTGGGGCCCCGGCGCATTGAGGGCGCGCAGGCGGTCTCTCAGTGGCGCGTCATAGGGCAGGTAATGGTGGGCCAGAACTTCAGGAGTGACATCGCGTCGCGGACCTTGAGTCTTCCAGCGCACCAACACGGCATCGACACCGTCCAGCGACGTGCCCGACATGCACCCGATGTCCAGCACCGCGTCCACGACAGCGCTGCCTTATTCGAAGGTGCTTCGACCGCCTGACAGCGAGCCCGCCACTTCCAGCTTGCTTTGGGCCAGGCGCGCAATCTCGGCGAATTGGGGTCTTGAGTTGGCGTCCAAGGTGATGGTGTCTGAGGTGCGGGCCACCTTCAAAGGATCTTGGTGGACGCCCTTGATGCGGAATTCGAAGTGCAGGTGCGAGCCCGTCGCCCAACCTGTGGCACCCACGGCACCCACGCGCTGCCCTTGCTGCACGCGCTGCCCTTTGCGCACATCGATGCGGCTGAGATGACCGTACACCGTGACGCGGCCGTTGCCGTGAGACAAATGCACCACGTTCCCAAAACCGTTTTGCCACCCTGCAAATTCCACCGTGCCATCACCCACACTGCGCACGGGGGTGCCCGTGGGGGCGGCGTAGTCCACGCCCAAATGGCGCTTCCACACTTGGTGGATCGGGTGCATGCGCATGGCGAAGCCCGAAGTGACGCGTGAGAATTCCATGGGGCTGGCCAAGAACACCCGCTTGCGGCTCTTGCCCGTGGGGTCAAAGTAGTTGCCCCTGCCGGCTGCGGTCTCGAACCAGATGGCTTGGTGGGTACGACCTGCACTCACAAACTCGGCCGCCAAGACCCGGCCCGAGCCCTGATTCCAAGGCACCGCCATGCCGTCGGCGGTGACCGCTTCATAGACCAGGTTGAAACTGTCGCCCCTGCGGACCTCTCGATGGAAATCGATGTCTCCCGAGAAGATTTCCGCCATCTGCGTGGCCACGGCATCAGGAATGCGAGCCTCATCCGTGGCGGCAAACAGCGTGGTCCGGATGGTGCCGCCGGCAAACCGGGACTCGGTGGCCAACACATCCGTCTGGGCGTGGACCTCGAAACGTCCGGGCGCGGAGGCCGATGGCGTCATGGTCAGACGCTGAAAATGCGTGTTCGACAGCTCGAATTTGTCCGCAGGAGAGCGGACCACCAATTCTTGCAGCACACCGCGTTCGGTGGCCCGAACGGTGACCAAGCGGCCCGCACGACCCTCAAGGGTGCGGCGCAAGGTGGGGTCCAGCTGTGCAAACCGCAGGGCCTGGGCATCCATCACGCCCAGCCGTTTGAACAGAGCGGCGGTGTTCTCGCCGGCGCGGGTCGCCTCGGTGCGGCTCAGAGACAGGTCCAGTGCGGCCAGCGCTTCGAGTTGGGGCGCGACCGATTCGGTTTCAACCGCTTCCACGACCAAGCGCTGAGGCAGGTCGGCCGCATCGGGTGCCAAGGGAGCCACGGCCAGGGCAATGGCGGTGCCACCGCCCAGCAATGCCGCCACACCCCAAGCCGTCGCACGGGCGTGACGAGCCGGCAGCGCGCGACACCGAAGCGCCCAAGCGATGAGACGAGGCTTGAGGGCGACAGCGCGCTCACGCCAGACGGCCCAAGACAGCAACGATGACCCGATCAAAGACAACTCCAACGACCGATCTGTACGTATTCTTTTGACAGCGCGCCAACGAGGGTCCTCTAGAATCACCAGAGCCCGTGCATCGTGCGCAGGATCGGCGAGTATAGCCGCTGACGCTTGGCTCGCGATATGGGCCCAAACCCGAACTTTTCAGGCTGCCAGGCGGCCGTTTTTTGTGATCTGACCCATGTCCGCACCCCCAAACGTTGCATCCCCACAACATCTGGTCGACGATGAGGTGCTCGAAGCGCTGGCCGTTACGCAGCGGGGGTGCGACGAATTGCTGCCGCAGGCGGAGTGGGTTCAAAAGCTCGCCCGCTCCCGGGCCACGGGGATCCCGCTGCGGATCAAGTTGGGGCTGGACCCCACCGCCCCGGACATCCATGTGGGCCATACCGTGGTCTTGAACAAGATGCGTCAGCTCCAAGATTTGGGGCACACGGTGATCTTCTTGATCGGCGACTTCACGTCGATGATCGGTGACCCCTCGGGCCGCAACAGCACGCGTCCGCCTCTGACCCGTGAACAAATTGAGGCCAATGCTCAGACCTATTACAAGCAAGCCAGCTTGGTGCTAGACCCTGCACGCACCGAAATTCGCTACAACAGCGAGTGGAGTGACCCCTTGGGAGCCCGAGGCATGATCCAACTGGCTTCGCGCTACACCGTGGCCCGCATGCTGGAGCGCGACGACTTTGACAAACGCTTCAAGTCGGGGCAGCCCATCTCGGTGCATGAATTCCTCTACCCGCTCATGCAGGGCTACGATTCGGTGGCCCTGAAGTCCGATTTGGAGTTGGGCGGCACCGATCAAAAGTTCAACTTGCTCGTCGGGCGTGCGCTGCAGTCCGAATATGGGCAAGAACCGCAATGCATCTTGACCATGCCTTTGCTCGAAGGGCTCGACGGCGTCGAGAAGATGAGCAAGAGCAAGAACAACTACATCGGGATCACCGAGCCTGCCAATACGATGTACGCCAAGATCATGTCCATCAGTGACGTGCTGATGTGGAAGTACTTCACGCTGTTGAGTTTTCGCTCGGAGTCGGAGATTGCCCATCTGCGTCGCGAGGTCGAGGCTGGGCGCAACCCGCGCGATGCCAAGGTGTTGCTGGCCAAGGAAATCACCACCCGCTTTCACAACGCGGCAGCGGCAGAAGCGGCCGAGGCCGACTTCCGCCACCGCGCTGCTGGCGGTGTGCCTGACCAGATTCCGGAGTTGGCCCTGCAGGGTGCACCGATGGGCATCGGGGCTTTGCTCAAAGCGGCCCAATTGGCGCCTTCCACCACCGAGGCCTTGCGGTTGGTGGGTCAAGGGGGCGTACGCGTCGACGGTGGCGTTGTGGGGGAACGGGGTTTGAAACTCGAGGCTGGCACCTACGTGGTCCAAGTGGGCAAGCGCAAGTTTGCCCGCGTGACCTTGACGTGATCCAGGCAAACTCCTGAGATGACTTCTTTGTCGGTCAGCGCCTACCTCAAACTGTCGATCGCGGTGGCGGTGGCCACCATTGCCTTGAAAACAGGCGCTTGGTGGCTGACCGATTCGGTGAGCTTGTTGTCCGATGCGATTGAGTCCTTGGTCAACCTGGCCGGCGCCATGTTCGCCTTGACCATGGTGACTCTGGCGGCGCAGCCGGCCGATGAGGACCACCCTTATGGCCATCACAAAGCCGAGTATTTCTCGAGTGGGTTTGAGGGCGTCATGATCTTCGCCGCGGCAGTGGCCATTTTGTGGGCGGCCGCTCACCGCTTGCTCAACCCTCAACCCCTGGAGGCGCCGGGCTGGGGATTGGCTCTGTCAATTTTCAGCTCGTGTCTCAACGGCGCATTGGCCTGGGGCATGTTGCGCAAGGCCCGCGAGCACCGGTCCATGGCCCTGGAGGCCGACGCCCGTCACCTCATCACCGATGTCTGGACCTCGGTGGGCGTGGTGGTGGGTTTGATCGCGGTGATGGCCACCGGATGGCTTTGGTTAGACCCGGTGGTGGCCATCGCGGTGGCGCTGAACATTCTTCGCGAGGGGGCTTTGCTGGCCTGGGGCGCGGTCGACGGGCTCATGGACCGCGCGTTGGAGCCGGAGGTCCGCGCTGAGATCGACAAAGTGTTGGAAGACTTTCGCCACCAGGCCATCCGCTTTGACCATGTGGTCACCCGCCGGGCCGGTCAGCGTCGGTTTGTGGATTTCCACATGCACATGCCCGCCAGTTGGACCTTGGGCCGTGCGGCGGCCGTGAGGACCTCCGTGGAGCAGGCGTTGATGAGTGCCGTTCCGGGCCTGCGCGCCACCATCCAGTTGTTGCCCTTGGATGTCGAAGCGCACTTTGACGACCCCAAGGACTTGCTGTGATCGCTCTCGTTCAGCGCGTGCGCGAGGCCCGCGTGGACATCGATCAGCAGGTGGTGGGGCGCATCGGCGTCGGACTGTTGGTGCTGGTGTGTGCGGAACCCGAGGACACCTCCGATCTGGCGCGCAAACTGGTGGACAAGTTGCTGAAGTTGCGCATCTTCAGCGATGCAGCGGGCAAGATGAACCTCGATGTGACGCAGATCGGCGGCGGCCTGCTCCTGGTCTCGCAGTTCACCTTGGCGGCCGATACGCGAGGCGGCAATCGCCCGAGCTTTGCGGGGGCCGCACCCCCGGCCTTGGGCCAATCGCTGTTCGATGAGGCGGTGAGCTACGCCCAGCAGCGTCACCCCGAGGTGGCTTGTGGCCGCTTTGGTGCGGACATGCAGGTGCACCTGGTCAATGACGGACCGGTGACCATCCCCTTGCGCATCGGACATTGAGAAACAAAAAGGCCCGCTCCTTGCGGAGCAGGCCTTTGACAGCGAGCGCTGCGGCAGGACTTACATGTCCATGCCCATGCCGCCCATACCGCCCATGCCGCCGCCACCGGGCATGGCCGGCGCGTCGTCCTTGGGGGTCTCAGCGACCATGCACTCGGTCGTCAGCATCAGGCCGGCCACCGACGCTGCATTTTGCAGCGCGGTGCGGGTGACCTTGGTGGGATCCAGGATGCCCATCTCGATCATGTCGCCATACGTGCCGTTGGCCGCGTTGTAGCCGTAGTTGCCCTTACCTTCGAGGACCTTGTTGACCACCACGCTGGGCTCGTCGCCGGCGTTGGCCACGATTTCGCGCAGGGGTTGCTCGATGGCGCGCAGCACGATCTTGATGCCGGCATCTTGATCATGGTTGTCACCCTTGAGGGAGCCGATGCCAGCACGGGCGCGCAGCAGGGCCACGCCACCGCCGGCCACAATGCCTTCTTCGACGGCCGCACGGGTGGCGTGCAGGGCGTCTTCCACGCGGGCCTTCTTTTCCTTCATCTCGACTTCGGTCGCGGCACCGACCTTGATCACGGCCACGCCACCGGCCAACTTGGCGGTGCGCTCTTGCAGTTTTTCGCGGTCGTAGTCGCTGGTGGCTTCCTCGATCTGGACTTGGATCTGGTTGACACGGGCCTTGATGTCGGCTTCCTTGCCAGCGCCGTCGATGATAGTGGTGTTCTCTTTGCCCACTTCGACACGCTTGGCTTGGCCGAGGTCGGCCAGGGTGATCTTCTCGAGGGTCATGCCGGTTTCTTCGGCGATGACCTTGCCGCCCGTCAGGATGGCGATGTCTTCGAGCATGGCCTTGCGGCGATCGCCGAAGCCAGGGGCCTTGACCGCGCAGACCTTGAGCACGCCACGGATGGTGTTGACCACCAGGGTGGCCAGCGCTTCGCCGTCAACTTCTTCAGCGATGATCAACAGCGGACGGCCGCTCTTGGCCACGGCTTCGAGCGCGGGCAGCAGGTCGCGGATGTTGCTGATCTTCTTGTCGTGCAGCAGCACATAGGGGTTCTCGAGGATGGCCGACTGCTTCTCAGGGGTGTTGATGAAGTAGGGGCTCAGGTAGCCGCGGTCGAACTGCATGCCTTCAACGACATCGAGTTCGTTGTTCAGGCTCTTGCCGTCTTCCACCGTGATGACACCGGTCTTGCCGACCTTGTCCATCGCGTCGGCAATGATTTTGCCGATCGACTCGTCGGAGTTGGCGGAAATGGAGCCGACTTGGCTGATTTCCTTGCTGGTGGTGGTGGGCTTGGAAGCCTTCTTCAGCTGCTCGGTCAGGGCCCCGACGGCCTTGTCGATGCCGCGCTTGAGGTCCATGGGGTTCATGCCGGCGGCCACGTACTTCATGCCTTCGCGCACGATGGCTTGAGCCAGCACGGTGGCGGTGGTGGTGCCGTCACCGGCGTTGTCGCTGGTCTTGGAAGCCACTTCCTTGACCATCTGGGCGCCCATGTTCTGGAGCTTGTCCTTGAGCTCGACTTCCTTGGCCACCGAGACACCGTCCTTGGTGACGGTGGGGGCGCCGAAGCTGCGCTCGAGCACCACGTTGCGGCCCTTGGGACCCAGGGTGACCTTCACGGCATTGGCCAGGATGTTCACACCCTCGACCATGCGATGGCGCGCATCCGCGCCGAAAATTACGTCTTTTGCTGCCATTTGATTGACTCCAAAACTAGAAAAACTTATTTCTCAACGACCGCAAAGAGATCTTCTTCGCGCATGACCAACAGCTCGTCGCCGTCGACTTTGACGGACTGGCCGCTGTACTTGCCGAACAGGACACGGTCGCCCTTCTTGACGCCAAGGGCGATCAACTCACCCTTGTCATTGCGCTTGCCAGGGCCCACTTCGACCACTTCACCTTGGTCGGGCTTCTCGGCCGCGTTGTCGGGGATGTAAATGCCCGAAGCGGTCTTGGTTTCGTTTTCGAGGCGCTTGACGATCACGCGATCGT
>CAZCJB010000077.1:0-11210 GCA_964498795.1 uncultured Rubrivivax sp.
CTCCTTCTTCATCATGTTCACCATCGGCATCACCAAGGGCCGTTGGAACACGCTGTTGACAGCGCTTCAGCAGTTCAAGGACGACTTCGATCGCAATCAACCCATGTGGCGTGTGTTGCCAGAGTTTTGCGCGGCGCATCCTCGGTACGAGCGCGTGGGGTTGCGCGATCTGTGCCAGAGCATTCATGAGATGTACTCACGGGGCGACATCGCTCGACTGGTCACCGAGATGTATCTCTCCGACGTGCAGCCCGCCCTGAAGCCCAGCGACGCCTTTGCGCGTATCGCGCAGCGGCGCACCGAACGCGTGGGCATTGACGACTTGGAGGGGCGCATCACCACCTCCATGCTCACGCCCTATCCGCCGGGCATCCCGCTGCTCATCCCGGGAGAGCGGTTCAACCGCAAGATCATCCAGTACCTGAAGTTCACGCGCGAATTCAATGCCGCGTTTCCGGGCTTTGACACCGATGTGCACGGGTTGGTGGAGGACGACGGGGAGACGGGTGCTGCCCGACACTATTACGTCGATTGCGTCCAGGCTGATTGACGGGGCCCTCTGGGGGCGATCAACCCTCGGTAGGGCCGGCCCCCATGACCTGACTGAATCCGCCGTCTACGTACATGACCTCGGCGCTCACGCCGGCAGACAGGTCAGACAGCAAGAAGGCGGCGGCGTTGCCGACGTCGTCGATAGTGACCGTGCGCCGAATGGGCGCCGTGGCCGCAAATTCGGCCTGAAGCTTGCCGAAATCTTTGATGCCCGAGGCGGCCAAGGTTTTGATCGGGCCGGCTGAAATCGCGTTGACCCGCACACCGCGGGCACCGAGACTCTGGGCCAAAAAGCGCACGCTAGATTCCAAGGAGGCCTTGGCCAAGCCCATGGTGTTGTAGTTGGGCACGTAACGCACGGCGCCCAAGTAACTGAGGGTGAGCAGCGAACTGCCTTCACGCAGGCGGGGCAGGGCGGCTTTGGCCATGGCCGGAAAGCTGTAGGCCGAAATCTCGTGGGCCGTGCGGAAGTTTTCGCGGGTGAATCCATCCAAGAAGTCGCCGGCAATGGCCTCCCTCGGAGCATACGCAATAGCGTGGACAAAGCCGTCAAACTGGTCCCAGGCGGCTCCCAACTGGGCAAAAAGCTGCTCGATCTGCGCATCGTCTGCGACGTCGCATTCGTAAACCCGGTCGGAGCCAAATTCGGCGGCGAATTCTGTGATGCGGTCCTTGAATCGTTCGCCCTGGTAACTGAAGGCCAACTCAGCACCTTCCCGGTGGCAGGCGCGGGCAATGCCGTAGGCGATGGAGCGGTTGTTCAAAACGCCCGTGATCAGGAGGCGCTTGCCGGCGAGAAATCCCATGGTGTCTCCGGTCGATCAAAAAAACGGGGAAAACGGGGCGGCTCGGGGCCCCAAAGTGGTCATTCTCCCACGGCTGAGCGACGCGGCACATTGCCGTCAGGTCGGGGAGCGCTTATAATGCGAGATTCGCTGAATGTCGAGTGGGCGGATTCTTTCCAGCCCATTTTTTTTGGTTTTCATGAATTTACAGGAGTCGATCGAGCGCACGGTCACTGGGTTGGGTTACGACCTGGTGGACGTGGAGCGTTCCGCTCGCGGTTTGCTGCGTGTCAGCATCGACCGCGTGCCCGGTCGCGCCTACTCGGAGGCCTTGGGTTTGGGTGAATTTGTCACCATTGACGATTGTGAGGCCGTGAGCCGCCAACTCCAGTACAGCCTGGAGGTGGACGGTATTGCCTACGAGCGTTTGGAGGTGTCGTCGCCTGGACTGGACCGGCCGCTCAAGCGCGTGGCGGACTTCGAGCGTTTTTGCGGCCAGGCCCTGGACATCACGCTCAAGGTGGCCTTCCAAGGGCGCAAGCACTGGAAAGGTACCCTGATGGCGGCTCCTGAGGCTTCCTCGGCGGCAGGCGCCTCCGCCTGGAAGTTGGCGTTGGACGCCGAGTTCGCAGGCCAAGAACTGACATTCCACGTCGATGAGGTGCGCGAGGCGCGCCTGGTCCCCGTGATCGACTTCAAGGGTCGCCGCAAAACGGCGCCCGCCAAAGGCTGACGAAAGGTCTTGAAGCCATGAACCGTGAATTGCTGATGCTTGTGGATGCCATCTCCCGGGAGAAGACCGTGGAGAGAGAGGTGGTGTTCGGTGCCGTGGAGGCAGCCTTGGCTTCCGCCACCAAGAAGCTTCAAGGTGGAGAAGTGGACATTCGCGTCTCGGTGGACCGTGACTCGGGTGAGTACGAAACGTTCCGCCGCTGGCACGTGGTGCCCAACGAGGCAGGTTTACAAATCCCCGATGCGGAAAGGCTCTTGTTTGAAGCCCAAGAACAGATCCCTGACATTGAGGAAGGCGATTACATCGAAGAGCCCATTGAGTCCGTGCCCATCGGGCGCATTGGTGCGCAAGCGGCCAAGCAGGTCATTTTGCAGAAGATTCGTGACGCCGAGCGCGAGCAACTGCTCAATGACTTCATGTCACGCGGCGACAAGATTTTTGTTGGCACGGTCAAGCGTCTTGACAAGGGAGACATCATTGTCGAAAGCGGAAGGGTCGAGGGTCGGCTTAAGCGCAACGAGATGATCCCCAAAGAGAATCTGCGTTCAGGCGACCGGGTTCGCGCCTATATCTCTGGGGTCGACCCCACGCAGCGTGGCGCTCAGATCATGTTGTCTCGCAGTGCGCCTGACTTCATGAAGGAACTCTTCGCGCAAGAGGTGCCTGAAGTGGAACAGGGGCTGCTCGAAATCAAGAGTTGTGCGCGTGATCCGGGGTCCAGAGCCAAGATTGCAGTGGTCTCGCATGATCGTCGCGTGGACCCTATCGGCACCTGCGTGGGTGTGCGCGGCTCTCGCGTGACGGCGGTCACCAATGAGCTGGCGGGCGAGCGTGTGGACATTGTGCTGTGGTCTGAGGATCCGGCTCAATTCGTGATTGGCGCCTTGGCTCCGGCCAATGTGCAGTCCATCGTCGTCGATGAAGAAAAGCATGCGATGGATGTGGTGGTGGACGAGGAGAACTTGGCCATTGCTATCGGTCGCGGCGGGCAAAACGTGCGTCTGGCCTCTGACCTCACCGGCTGGCGCATCAATATCATGACGGCCGAGGAGTCGCAGGCCAAGCAGTCAGAAGAGCTGTCGGGCGTCAGAAAGCTGTTCGTGGACAAGCTCGACGTGGACGAGGAAGTGGCCGACATCCTCATCGCGGAGGGGTTCACCAGCCTGGAAGAGGTGGCCTACGTTCCTTTGCAAGAAATGCTCGAGATCGAGTCGTTTGACGAGGACACGGTGTCTGAGCTGCGAACTCGCGCCAAAGATGCCTTGCTGACCATGGAAATCGCGAGGGAAGAAGATGTCGATGAGGTGTCGCAAGACTTGCGGGACCTAGAAGGCATCACGTCAGATCTCATCACTCGCCTCGCCAGCCAGGGCATTCATACCCGTGACGATTTGGCCGACCTGGCGGTGGATGAACTCACCGACATGACGGAGTTGGATGACGACACTGCCCGAGCGCTCATCATGAAGGCTCGCGAACACTGGTTTGCCGCCTGATCGGCCCCAGGTCTATCGACGTCGCCCACCGGAAACCCAAGGATTCAACCCACATGGCAGTGACCACCGTCGCCCAGTTTGCAGCCCAGCTCAATCGGCCGGTGACTGCATTGATCGAACAACTGCAGTCGGCCGGCGTTGCCAAGCAGTCGCCCGACGATGCGCTGACCGAAGCCGACAAGGAGCGTCTGCTGGAGTTTCTGCGTTCTTCTCATGGTACGTCGGCGCCAGAGCGCAAAAAGATTGTGCTCACACGCAAGAGCACCAGCGAGATCAAGCAGGCGGACGCATCGGGCAAGGCGCGCACCATTCAGGTGGAAGTGCGTAAGAAGCGTACGTTCGTTAAGCGCGATGAGGCTGCGGCCCCCGAAGAGGTGTCCGCCGCGCCTGCAGCGCCCGTGATCGACGAAAAAGAGCAACAACGACGCGACGCTGAGGCGGCCGCTCAAGCCGCTCTCATCCAGCGTCAACTCGAGGACGCCGCCAAGCGTCAAGAAGAAGCGGAGACGGCCGCACGTGCCCAACGCGAACGCGAATCTGCAGAAGCGACTGCCAAAGCGGCGATTGCCAAGGCTGAGATCCCAGAGCCATCGCCGGGTGAGTCTGAGGCCGCCTCAGCGACCGTCGGCGCCAGCGAGCCACTACCGAGTGCTGGCACGCCAAAAGAGGTTGGCCACGCGTTGGCCTCTGAGTCTGCTGAAGCGCCTTTAGAAGAAGGGGCTGCGTCCTTCTCTGCACCTGCACAGGCACAAGGATCGGTCGAAACACCGGCGGTCAAGGCCGAGAGCCCCAAGGCCGGTTTGCGAGTGGTCAAAGCGGCTGCAGCAGACGCCAGCGCCAAGCAAGCGATCGCTGACGCCGAAGCGCGTCGTCGCAAGGCGGAGACCGAAGCCGCGGCCATTCGCGAGATGATGTCGCGGCCCAAGGCTGTGCTCACGGCCAAGAAACCCGAAGAGCCCAAGGCAGCGGATGCTGCAGGCATCAAGGGCACGATCCACAAGCCCGCCGGGAAGGCGGGCGCAACCGGTTCCTCGGCCGCCGCGACAGGTGCAGGCGCCAAACCTGGCGACAAGAAGCAAGTCAAGAGTGAGAAGCTGTCATCCAGTTGGGCTGACGATGCCGCCAAGAAACGTGCGTTGAAAACTCGCGGGGATGTTGCGGGCGGAGCACGTCCGGGCTGGCGTGCGCCTCGTGGTGCCAAGCGCCAGGACCGGGATGAGGCCGAGGTGGCTTTCACGCCACCGGTCACTGCACAGGTCCAAGAGGTCCACATTCCTGAAACCATCAGCGTGGCCGATTTGGCGCACAAGATGAGCGTGAAGGCCAGTGAGGTCATCAAACATTTGATGAAGTTGGGCCAAATGGTCACCATCAATCAGCAGTTGGACCAAGAAACGGCCATGATCGTGGTCGAAGAGATGGGCCACAAGGCGTTTGCAGCCAAGCTGGACGACCCGGAGGCCTTCACCGAAGAAGAACGTGCGGCTCAAACGGCCGAAGAACTGGCACGCGCGCCGGTGGTCACGGTCATGGGTCACGTCGACCATGGCAAGACGTCTTTGCTGGATTACATCCGGCGTTCTCGGGTGGCCGCTGGCGAAGCCGGAGGCATCACGCAGCACATTGGGGCTTATCACGTAGAGACGCCACGCGGTGTGATCACATTCCTGGACACACCAGGTCACGAAGCCTTCACGGCCATGCGTGCTCGAGGTGCCAAGGCTACCGACATTGTCATCTTGGTGGTGGCCGCTGACGACGGTGTCATGCCTCAGACCAAAGAAGCCATTCACCACGCCAAGGCCGCCGAAGTGCCGTTGGTGGTAGCCATGAACAAAATCGACAAGCCCGAGGCCAACGTCGAGCGGCTGAAGAGCGAGTTAGTGGCTGAGGGTGTCGTGCCTGAAGATTTTGGGGGTGATTCGCCCTTCGTGCCAGTGTCAGCCAAGACGGGTCAAGGCGTCGATGACCTGCTTGAGCAAGTGTTGCTCCAGGCGGAGGTATTGGAGCTCAAGGCCCCAACCGAGGCGGCAGCCAAGGGCATCGTTATTGAGGCACGTCTGGACAAAGGTCGTGGCCCCGTGGCGACCGTGCTGGTGCAAAGCGGCACGCTGTCGCGCGGAGATGTGGTGCTGGCAGGATCCAGTTACGGTCGCGTGCGGGCCATGTTGGATGAGGATGGCAAGCCCATTCAGACGGCAGGCCCCTCCATTCCCGTGGAACTGCAAGGCCTGACCGAGGTGCCACAGGCGGGCGATGATTTCATGGTGCTGGCCGACGAGCGTCGTGCCCGTGAAATTGCCACTTTCCGCCAAGGCAAGTACCGCGAGGTGACGCTCAACCGCCGTCAAGCGGCCAAGCTCGAGAATATGTTTGACAACATGGGCGAGGGCCAAGCTCAGACCCTGGCCTTGATCATCAAGGCTGACGTTCAAGGTTCTCAAGAAGCTCTAACGCAGTCCCTGCAGAAGTTGTCCACACCAGAGGTCCGAGTTCAAATTGTTCACGGAGCCGTCGGTGGAATTTCTGAGAGCGACGTCAACCTGGCGATTGCCTCCAAGGCCGTCATCATCGGGTTCAACACCCGCGCTGACGCCAGCGCCCGCAAGCTGGCAGAGGGCAACGGGGTGGATATCCGTTATTACGACATCATCTATGACGCCGTGGACGAGATCAAAGCGGCCATGACCGGCATGTTGGCGCCCGAGCAGCGGGAAGAAGTCATCGGCACGGCGGAGATCCGCACTGTGTTCGTGGCCTCCAAGATCGGCACGGTGGCGGGTTGCATGGTCACGGCTGGTTCCGTCAATCGCAACGCGCGTTTCCGTTTGCTGCGCGACAACGTGGTGATTTACACCGGCGAGCTCGAGTCGCTCAAGCGCATGAAAGACGACGTGCGCGAAGTCAAAGAAGGCTTCGAGTGCGGGATCAAGCTCAAGAATTACAACGACATCAAGGAAAGCGATCAACTCGAGTTCTTCGAACTCAAGGAAGTGGCACGCTCCTTGTAGCGCGGCGTCAAACTCACCCGAGCAGACCCCGCCCTCTCCAAGACGGCGGGGTTTGTACTTTCAGGCCTCACCACCCACATGACCAGGCATAAGAAGTCCATTCCCAATCGAGCCCATCGCGTCGCGGACCAAATTCAGCGCGATGTGGCGGAGCTCATCCGCGAACTCAAGGATCCTCGCGTGGGCATGGTGACGATCAATGCGGTCGAGGTCACGCCCGACTATGCGCATGCCAAGGTTTATTTCTCTGTACTCGTTGGTGACCCGCAAGAATGTCAGCAGGGGCTCAACGACGCGTCGGGGTGGTTGCGCAATGGGCTTTTCAAGCGGCTTCAGTTGCACACCATACCGTCCTTGCACTTCCACTTTGACCGAACCACCGAGCGCGCGGCGGATTTGAACGCTCTGATCGCCAAGGCCAATGCCACGCGAGTCTCTGAGGGCGATCAATGACTTCTTCACGGCGGGCCGTTCACGGGGTGGTGTTGCTGGACAAGCCTTGGGGCATGACCAGTCAGCAAGCCGTCTGGAGGGTGCGCAAGGCTCTCCGTGCCGACAAGGCCGGGCATTCAGGGACCCTGGATCCCCTGGCCACGGGCTTGTTGCCAATCTGCCTGGGGGCCGCCACCAAGTTTGCGCAGACCAACCTGGACGCGGACAAGGTCTACCGCGTGGACATCACCCTCGGCCAAACCAGGGTGGGTGGAGATCTGGAGGGCGAGGTGGTGTTGGAGCGCCCGGTCGATGTGAGTCCTGCCCAACTCGAGGCGGCCATCAGCGCCCTGACGGGAAAGCTCGAGCAAGTGCCGCCTATGCATTCCGCGCTCAAGCATCAGGGCAAGCCACTGTATGCATACGCCAGGGCGGGTGAGTCGGTGGAGCGAGTGCCCCGCAGGGTGTTCATCCACCGCTTGAGTTTGCTGAAGCGGGAGGGGCCTTTGCTGACGCTCGAGGTGCATTGCAGCAAAGGCACGTACGTACGCACCTTGGCCGAGGATTTGGGCGAGGCGCTGGGCTGTGGGGCCCATGTGCATGCGTTGCGTCGAATGGCCAGCGGGCATCTGCGGATCGAAGCGGCCATCGGTCTTGAACGGCTCCAATCCATGACGGAGGCTGAGCGTGATGGCCAGATGCTTTGTGCTGACACCTTGGTCTCGCATTGGCCACAGGTTCGATTGCCCGACGCTGAGGCGGCGCGATTCCTGACCGGCTTGCGTCGCCGCGTAGCGCTCGAAGATCAACCCGCAGTGCGGGTGTACGGCCCGCAGGAGCGGGCCTTTTTGGGGTGTGGACATGTCACGGCGGGTGAATTGATCCCGGACCGCCTTTTGAGTCCTTTAGAAGTTCAGGCCTTAGTGGCCTGATAGGAAATCATGAGTCAACAAGTTAGAAACATCGCCATCATCGCTCACGTCGATCATGGCAAAACCACTTTGGTGGACCAGTTGCTTCGCCAAAGTGGCACGTTTCGAGACAACGAAAAAGTGGCTGAGCGGGTCATGGACAGCAACGACCTGGAAAAGGAGCGGGGCATCACCATCCTGGCCAAGAATTGCGCAGTCTCTTGGAACGAGACACATATCAATATTGTGGACACGCCCGGTCACGCGGACTTTGGCGGCGAGGTCGAACGGGTGTTGTCCATGGTGGACGGCGTGTTGCTCTTGGTCGATGCGGTGGAAGGCCCCATGCCGCAAACCCGGTTTGTGACCAAGAAGGCGTTGGCCCTGGGATTGAAGCCCATCGTCGTGGTCAATAAGGTCGATCGTCCCGGGTCGCGGATCGACTACGTCATCAATGCCACCTTTGAACTGTTCGACAAGCTTGGCGCGACTGAAGAGCAATTGGACTTTCCGGTGGTTTACGCATCGGGGCTGAACGGCTGGGCGACCCTGGAGCCCGGGCAGACCGGATCGGACCTGGCGCCGCTGTTTGACACCGTGCTCAGACATGTGCCTCCCCATGATGGGAACGATGAGGGGCCATTGCAATTGCAGATTTGCTCCCTGGACTATTCAAGTTACGTCGGGCGAATCGGTATTGGTCGCATTCACAGCGGCAAATTGCGACCTGCCACGGACGTGGCGGTCTGCGAGGGCCCAGAAGGCACTCCTCGCAAAGCGCGGGTGAATCAGGTGCTCAAGTTCCGTGGCTTGGAGCGTGTCATGGCGCAGGAGGCTGGGCCCGGTGACATCGTCTTGGTCAACGGCATTGAAGACATCGGCATCGGCGTGACTTTGACCGACTTGGAGAACCCTCAACCTCTGCCTATGTTGCGTGTGGACGAGCCCACCCTCACCATGAACTTTTGCGTCAATACATCGCCCCTGGCCGGTCGCGAAGGAAAGTTTGTCACGAGCCGGCAAATTCGTGACCGGCTCGACCGCGAACTTCAAAGCAATGTGGCATTGCGCGTCATCGACACCGACGAAGATGGCGTCTTCGAGGTGGCCGGCCGTGGAGAACTGCATTTGACCATCCTCTTGGAGAACATGCGTCGCGAGGGCTACGAACTGGCCGTGTCGCGCCCGAGGGTGGTCTTTCATGACGTGGAGGGCGAACGGCATGAGCCGATGGAACTGCTGACGGTGGATGTGGAAGACAGCCACCAGGGCGGCGTGATGCAAGAGCTGGGATTGCGCAAAGGTGAACTGCTCGACATGCAGCCCGATGGTCGGGGTCGCGTACGCTTGGAATATCGAGTCCCGGCCCGAGGCCTCATCGGTTTTCAGGGAGAGTTTCTCAACCTCACCCGAGGCACGGGCCTGATGAGCCACATTTTTGATGGCTATGAGGCCTACAAGGGTGAGATCGGCGGTCGCAAGAATGGCGTGCTCATCAGCATGGATGACGGGGAAATCGTCACCTATGCCTTGGGCAAATTGGACGACCGTGGCCGAATGTTCGTCAAGCCGGGCGACCCTGTGTACGAGGGAATGATTGTGGGCATCCACAGCCGCGACAATGACCTGGTGGTCAACGCTGTGAGAACCAAACAACTCACCAACTTCCGAGTCAGCGGCAAGGAAGATGCCATCAAGATCACCCCGCCCATCGCTTTGACGCTGGAATATGCGGTGGAATTTATCGATGACGACGAATTGGTGGAAATCACCCCCAAGAGCATCCGGGTGCGCAAGCGCTATCTGAAAGAGCACGAGCGCAAGCGTTTCAGCCGGGAAGCCGCCGGGCCGAAGTGACGGTGAACGAGAAGGCGCCCAACCCATGGCGCGTCTGCGTGGCGCCCATGCTCGATTGGACCGATCGACACTGCCGCACTTTTCACCGCTTGCTCTCGAGCCACACACGCCTTTACACCGAGATGGTGACCACGGGAGCGCTGCTGCACGGCGATGCGTCGAGGCATCTCGACTTTGGTGACCATGAGCATCCGGTAGCCCTGCAAGTAGGCGGCAGCGACCCCGCGGAGTTGGCGCATGCCGCGCGCTTGGCTGAGCGGTGGGGCTACGACGAAGTCAATCTCAACTGTGGATGTCCCAGTGAGAGAGTCCAGCGTGGAGCTTTTGGCGCCTGCTTGATGAACGAGCCCCGAGAGGTGGCTGACGGGATGAAGGCCATGCAAGATGCCGTCAGCCTGCCCATCACGGTGAAGCATCGCATCGGACTGGGTCAAGAGAGCCGGTACGAGTTCGTGCGCGATTTTGTGGGTGAGGTGTCGCTCCGCGCAGGTGTGCGAGTGTTCATCGTGCACGCACGCAATGCTTGGCTGGAGGGCTTGAGTCCCAAGGAGAACCGGGAGGTGCCTCCGCTGCGCTACGAGGTGGTGCATCAACTCAAGAAGGATTTCCCTGACTTGACCTTGGTGCTCAATGGGGGCTTGAATACCGATGCCGCCATGCTGGAGCAGCTTGAACACGTGGATGGCGTGATGGTGGGCCGGCGTGCGTACCAGGACCCTTGGGCCATGCAGACTTGGGATCGCATGTTCTGGTCTTTACCCCAAGGGGATGTGGTCACACGAGAGTCGGTAGAAGCTGCCATGGTCGATTACATGCAGTCCGAACATCGGCGAGGAACACCTTGGCCGCGAGTGGCAAGGCATATGTTGGGATTGTGGAACGGGACGCCCGGCGCGAGGCGCTGGCGGCGTGTGTGGAGTGATCACTCCCGGCGCGAAGAGTCTGTCGATCGGGTGTGGGGCTGCGCGACTGCAGCACGCACGGATCCCGCCCACTCGTTGTAGAACAAGGCCATCAACACTGCGGTGCCACCGATCAGCGTGGCGGTGCCCGGGTGTTCGCCTGTCAGGGTGGCTGATAGCACGATGCCAAACACCACTTCCAGCAAGGCCAGCAGTGAGACCTCTGCGGCGGCCAGGTGCCGAGTGACGCGGACCACCAGGATGCAAGGGATGCCCAACTGGAAGATGCCCAGGAGCGCGAGCAACCCCAGGTCGTGAGGGCTCACCTGAATCGGCCAAATGAAGGGCAGCGCTGCCATCGCAGACAGCCAGCCGCCCACCCACACGGCGGGCGTCATGTCCATTCGCCCACCTGTTCTTTGCAGCACGATCCAGTTCACGGCCCCGGCTGTGGGGATGCCCAAAGCCACAAACACTCCCAAAATTTGGCGACCTTCAAGCCCGGCCACATCGAAGGCGTACATCGTGCAA
>CAZCJB010000077.1:11220-12483 GCA_964498795.1 uncultured Rubrivivax sp.
ACGGCCCACCAGGTGTGTCGAGCCACCGGCTTGTGCAGGAATTTCCATGCCAGGAGCGCGGTAAAGATGGGGGTCAGGCTCTGGGTGATCAGCACATTGGCCACTTGCGTCATGGACATGGACACCGTGAAGCAGGTGAACATCACGGCCCAAAGCAATCCTCCTAGCCACTGAACCGGACCGGTGGGCCACCACATGGGGCGGCTCGGTGCGGATGACCTGGACCGGCCTTGCCAGGCGAACCAGGCGCCCACCGTGAGCGTGGCGAACACGCTGCGCCAGAAAGTCACTTCCAGCCCGTGGGCCTGATGCAGCAGTCGCGTGAGGGTGCCGCCCAGGCTCCAAAGGGCCGCGGTGAGCACCATGAGCGCCACGGCTTGGCCATGGCTGAATGATTGAGGGGAATGCGAGGACACGAGATCGTTCAGTCGAGAAAGAAGGGGACGCTTGGGCTCATACCGAGCCATGGATTGGGTACCATGGAGGTCAATTTCCGCGGACTATTGTCGCTCGACTCATGAAGTCTTCCTCTCGTATCCCTGGCCGCCGACTGCTTCACTCTCCCGGGCCCACGCCGGTGCCTGACGAAGTGCTTCATGCCATGTCTCGTCAGCCCATGGATTTGGGCGACCGGCGCGTTTCGCAGATCATCGAGTCTTGTGAAGTCGGTCTCAAACGCTTGATCGACACCGAAGACGATGTATTTCTCTACGCCAGCAATGGCCATGGCGTGTGGGAGGCGGTGGTGGAGAATCTGTTGCCGATCGGCGGCGTCGCCTTGGTGCCCGGCACGGGGCACTTCTCTGAATCCTGGGCTGAGCAAACCGAAGCTCTAGGTCGCAAAGTGGTCAGAACGCCTTGGAAACCTGGATGGCCCATAGATCCGGCGTCGATCTCCGAGGCCTTGGCAGCCGATAGAGAACACGCCATTCAGGCTGTTTTTGTCGTACATACCGACACCTCCAGCGGCATCACCTCCGAGCTCGAGCCGATCCGGGCCGCCATCGATGCCGCCCATCACCCCGCGTTATTGGTGGTGGATGTTGTCGCTTCTCTGGGTGCAGCGCCTTTTTCCATGCGGCAGGTAGGTGCCGATGTGGTGGTCGGTGCCTCTCAAAAAGGGCTCATGTGTCCGCCCGGCGTGGGCTTGGTGGCCGTGAATGCACGGGCTCATGCCGTTTCCAAGGCCAACCCGGCCCCCCGTTTTTACTGGGACTGGGAGCGTCGACGCAGCGATCTGTCATACCGAAAGTTTTGTGGCAC
>CAZCJB010000078.1:0-12355 GCA_964498795.1 uncultured Rubrivivax sp.
GCATCGACCATGTCCTGACCATTCGTCCACAAGCAGGTGCCCGAGCCTTGCCAGGTGTCACCACCGTCCAGCAGCAACGCGTCAGGTCGGCTGGCCTTGAGGCGCTTGATCAAGGTCGCCAAATGGGCGAAACCACCCACCTTGCCATAGCGCTTGGCGGCAACTTCAAAGTCGAGGCAGCTCAAGCCATAGGCCTGTGCCGTGCCCGGGCGAACGCCCGCCGTCTTGAGCAGATGCTCACCCACCAGGTGGGGCAATTGCCCTTTCATGGACGCAATGCCTAAATTGACACTGGGCTCGCGAAAGTAGATGGGGTTGAGTTGCGCATGACAGTCCGTCATGTGCAAGAACGACACCTGACCAAAACGCGGCACATCGTACAAACCTTGGGCTGCCCGGGCTGCGTCCGATTGGGCAAACGCCTGAAGGTTCATGCCGGCCATGGCGCCGGCGCCGAGCACCTGGACAAATTCGCGTTTGGTCAGATTCATGGATCAGCTCACCGTGGCTTCGTCCGTGCGCGAGTCGCCCTTGTTGTCCTTCCAGGTGATCGCCACCTTGTCGCCCGCCTTGCCACCCTTGAGGGTGAACTGCAGGAACGGGTTTTTTGACACCGCGGGACCCCACTCGGCGGTCATCACCACTTTGCCGTTCAAAGATGCTGAGACTTCTTGAATGTGCCAAGCCGGCACCAGTTTGCCGGACGCATCACGCCGTTGACCGGACTCCATCTCATGGCTCATGAGCACACGCACGGTCACTTTTCCGCCCGCGGCCTGTGCACGAATGCGCATCGGATCTGCCATCTTGATTCTCCTTGCTTGAGTGTTGAATCAGCCGCCGCAGCCGCCGAGGGTGACCTTGACCTCTTTCTTGGCGAAAAAGGTCTTGCCGTCTTGGGTGATGGCCACCGCGTACACATCGGAGGATTGGCCCATCTTTGAGCGGGTGGAGAAATTAGGCTCCACCTCTGGCGTGACGTTGAACACGGCCACCAAGGCCGAAGGATTCTTCTCCACGAGCACCAACAGTTGCTTCACATTGGGCAAGGTGGTCGAGACGCCCAAAGGAACCACGGCGCCGTTTTCGGCAATGTCCGGACCCGTGATGGTCACGTCCTTGCTCTCGGCCGGCGCACTGGCGCCCAAGGCCTTGGCCACATCCGCAAGCGTTTTGGCATCAAAGGCCGCCTTGTTGAAAGCCATTGCAAATTGCGGCAGGCCCGCGGCCGCCAAAAGGCTGGCCACCGCGGCACTGCGCTGGAGGGCTTGTCTGCGTGTCACCATGGGGAGTTCTCCTGTGATTGGATGGGAGGGTTTGTGTCGTTCACTTTTTGGCGCCTTGGGCGATCCATTGGGCGATGACTTGTGCGTCGCCGGCCGGGATGTTTTGAGCAGGCATGGGGATCTGTCCCCAAACGCCGGCACCACCAGCCTTGATTTTGCCTGCAATGTAGTCCGCATTGCCGGCGTGTTTCTTGGCTACTTCATTGAAGCCAGGTCCGACGATCTTTCGATCGACCGCGTGACAAGCCGTGCACGCATACTTGGCCAAGAGCGCCTGAGCTTGCTTCGACGCATCGTCCACCTTCGCTGGGGCAGCGGCCGCAGCCGGGGTCGCTTGCGCCACTGCGGCCAGCTTGGCGGCCTCGGGCGACGCGGCCTCCGGGCGCGTAGTGTCGACCCCCAATTGCTGGCCGACCAAGCGGTTTTGTTCCGCCAAATTGCCGTGGGCATTGCGCGCGAAGGCCGGCAACAGCGACGCCACCTGGACCTCGGGCGTGCAGTTGTTCATGCAGATGACGTTGGCCGTGTCAGGCTTGGAGGTGCCTTTGAACTCCGAGCCGGGCCAGAGGGCATGCGCCGTGCTCATGCCAAGGCGATTGGGCATGCGCTTTTGCACCTCGGCGATATTTTGGTCGGTCAGCGTGAAGTTGTCGGGCACCACCTGCGCCAGATTGAGCATGAAAGCCACCACCCCGTAGACCTCGTTGACGGTCAGTGATTTGGGGGCATTCCAAGGCATGGCCCGATTGATGTAGTCCCACAACGTCGACACCGTAGCCACCTTCATCATGGTGGTGCGGCCAGGGAAGTCCGCTCGAGTGAGATTGGCCACGCGCCCGGTTTGTATATCTTTGGGCGTGGTGCCTCCCACCAAGGGGCTGAACACCTCATTGGACTCACCAAAAATCCCGTGGCATTGGGCGCACTTGGCCTCCCAAACATCTTGCCCCTGCGCCACCGAACCCGACCCGGCAGGCAAGCCTTTGAAGTCCGGGCGTACATCGATGTCCCAAGCCTTCAGCTCCTGCGCCGTGGCCGGACGACCCAGGTGTGGGTATTTGGTGGACTGCGCTTGCCCCCAGGTCGATGCAACCATCAGCACCGAGAGCAGCAGGAAGCTCCAGGGCTTACGAGAGCTGCACATTCTTAACCTCCCCGTTTTCCTGGACCCACCACGATTGGATCGCGTTGTTGTGATAGATCGATCGTGTGCCTCGCACCGCGCGCAATTGACGGTAGGTGGGTTGCACAAACCCGGTCTCGTCCTGCGCGCGACTCTGGATGATGGCGGCACGGCCATCCCAAACCCAATCCAAGTTGAAACGCGTGAGGGCCTTAGAGAGCACAGGCGTCTCCAAGCGAGCGGATCGCCAATTGCGCCCTCCATCCACGGACACATCCACGCGCTTGATCTTGCCGCGACCCGACCAGGCCAAACCGGTGATGTTGTAAAAGCCCTTGTCCAGCAAGACCTGGCCGCCCGAGGGCGTGGTCACCACGCTCTTGCATTCCTGAAGGTTGGAATACTGCCGGTGATCGCCATTGGGCATGAGGTCCATGTAATGGATGGCCTCGTCCTTGGCGGCATAAGGCATGTCTCCCACCTCGAGACGACGCAGATATTTAACCCAGCTCACACCCTGCACACCCGGCACCACCAATCGCAGTGGATAGCCGTTTTCGGGTCGCAGCATCTCACCGTTTTGCCCGTACGCCACCAACACCTCGCCCGAAGTGATCAGGCTCATGGGAATGGTGCGCGTCATGGACGATCCATCGGCACCTTCGGCGAGCACGAATTTGCCCTTTTTGAGGTCGACGCCAGCGAGCTCCAAGATCGTGATGAGCGGCACGCCGGTGAACTCGCTGCACGAAATCATGCCGTGGGTGTATTGCACCGTGGGCACTGCCACGTTGCCCCACTCCACCGCAGTGTTGGCGCCGCATTCGATGAAGTGAAACCGCGACACCGACGGCAGTCGCATGATTTCGTCCATGGTGAAGACCATGGGCGTCTTGACCAAGCCGTTGATCATCAACCGATGTTTGGACGGATCCACATCCCACCATCCCTGGTGGTGCCGCTCAAAGTGCAAGCCGCTGGGCGTGACGATGCCAAACAGCGATTGCAGGGGCGCAAAGGACACCGAGGCCTGGGTGGTCTGAGTCAAACCCGGGCTCTGCCGACGCTGCAGGTTGGACTCGTACTTCGACGGCGAACCGTAACCATGCGTAGCCACCCCTTGTCCGAGACCTTTGGAATGCTCCGGCAGGTTCAATATGTGGGGGTCACCCCCTTCCATGGGCACCGGATTGCCCTGTGCCACGGCCACCGGCGCCGCCGCACCGGCGGCTGCCGCCGCGAAGGCTGACCGGATGAAGTCTCGACGACCCGCTTTGCCCTCGGCAAAGACTCGGCGGATGCCATCGGCATCCAGGAAGTGCTCGGGCGCCTTGACGACTCGACCCGATGAGGCGTTGTCTTTCACGTCAACTCCATCCTTCTGAATTCCCCGTCCAGTGGCTCAAACGCACCGTGCCCAAGGGACAAGTTCTTATCAGCCATCGTTTATATTATAAATTTTAAATATAAGCAAATCGACCCTCAACTTCTCGCTACTTGATCGAGAACTTGTAGTGCTCTCGGTTCAGCACGGCAGCCACGGCCGTGGTGTCCTCAGGAAAAAAGCCCAGGTTCAGTTGCGTGCTGCAATAGTCGACCATGCCACGTAGCAGCCCTGGCGAGTTGATCCGCCCCTTGGGGTTGTAGATGTCATCGCCGTTGCCTCCCACATTTCGGGCATGGCACGCATTGCACTTGTGTTCGGCGATCAATTGACGGCCCAACTTGAGATCAGCCCCTTTGAATATCTCGGGCTCGCTCTGTGCAGTTCCAACCACAAAGAAGGCCCACAGAGCCACTATCGTCGACATCGACACACGCATAGAAGGCCTCCTCTACTTCGCGCCCACGGCTTGGCGAGCGATGCGGTATTGTTCATCGAAATACGCCGCATAAAAATCGGGCAAGTAAGCACCGTCCAGGCGTTTGGCCACTTCGTGACCGCCCGGCCCAAAAAACAACACCGTGGGTGCCAATTTGATGTGCCGCTGGCGAATCCAGGCGTCTTGGGTCAGGGACTGCCCGTCGAAATCCGACAACGGAGTCTGGTCGCGCATGTCGATCTGAACGACATGACCCCCCTGCGATCGAAAGTGAACCAGGTGGTGCTCTCGAACGATCGTGCAAAAAGGGCAGCCCGGCAGGCTCACCATCACCACCAAGGGCTCACGAGCGCGCACAGCGTTCGCCAATGACTCGGGCAGCGAAGCCGTCTTGGGCAAGGTCAAAGTCGGCGCCGCGCGTGCGGGTCGGACCGGCAGGCTCAGAGCGCCCCACGCCATCAGGTGGCGCAGCGCTCCTCGCCGACCCGTCGCGCATTCTGGGGGATCACCGGATGGAAGTTCAGGCCTCACTTGGCCTCGTGCTCCATGAGCAAATAGGTGTTGTAGGCATTCATTCGGTTGGCGGCCTTGAACAGCGGCAGCCGTTCAAACCGCTTCCAATCGGCCTGAGCATAAGCCTCATCGAACGGCACCATGTCGGCGGCCGCTTGTCCCATCACTTGACGCAAGTGCACCAGGTAGTCGCGGGTCAATGCAATGTCAGCCCGTGCATCCTGAGACGGTGGTCCATGCCCAGGAATGACCACCTGCGCATCGAACTGCAGCAATCGTTCGAGCCCGGCAATCCACTGACGGCTGTCGGCCTGACCCACGAACGGAATGCGATTCCTGAACACCAAGTCCCCCACGAACAACACCTTCTTTTGCGGCACGTAGACGACCAGGTCTTCTGCTGTATGGGCCGGCCCTACCGGTTCGATGATGAAATCCGTACCACCGAGTCGCAAGGTCTCAGTGCGATTCATCCAGCGGTCGGCCGCTACCAACCGGGTTTTTTCATCCACCCACGGCCACAGGTCTTGTCGGGACGCTTTCAAACGCAGGGCGGCCGTATCGGAGTTGAGATACTCCCGGGCCTTCTCATGGGCCAATATCTTCGCTCCCGCCTCATGGAACACCTGCAGCCCGTAAATGTGATCTGCATGGTAGTGGGTCAACACCACCCACTTCACTGGCAATGAGGTCCGTTGGCGGATCTGCGCCAACAGGCGCCGTGCAAGTTCGGGAGAGCCCAAGGCATCCACCACCACCACCCCTTCGGACGTGATGACGAATCCCGCGTTAGAGATGAAGTTCTGGTTGGCCGAGGAACCCAGTTCGGCCAGCCCCTGAACCATGTATGCCCCGGGCGCCACCTGCTGTGCCTGCATCACAGGCTGCGAGGGTTGCGCCACCGCGCCCCAGCAGCTCAGCACGAGGCCCACCACGCAGAGCGCTCTGGCGGTCAGGGTCGAGACGGACTTGCGAGTCGCAGACTTCATTGAAACATGTCCCATACCTTCAAAGCCTCAGCGGTATATATCCGCGAGGGATCACCACCCACCCCCACACACACCGCCAGCATTTCCTGCAGTTCCTGCCGGGTGCATTCCATCAGGCCAGGGTGGTCCATGGTGCTCACGAGCTTCCTGCGATCCATTGGTCGCTGCGGCAGAGGCTCGGCCTCGGGCCGCGACATATAAGTCGAAGATGATGTTTTAGCACCGATTGCCGCCGCATGCAAAGCGTTGGGTTTAGGGTTCATGAATTTGACACCATGCGATTTGGGGTTAGGGAGGGGGTGATACGATTGAGAAATGTCAACGTCAGGTCGCAAACTTCAGGCATTGTCGACGTCAGGTCGGGCGGTGAAATCACGCGCAATTCTGGTGGCAGCCCCTCGCCGGCATGCGGCCTCCAAACGATCCAAAAACGTCCCATCCTCGCCATCCAGCCCAGCGGGCAAGCCTCTGGCAGGCGAGGTCAGCGATCAGATGTTTGAGGTCGCGGCCGACACTTTTCGAGTCATGTCGGCGCCCATGCGTCTTCGCATCATCAACAGCCTGTGCGAAAAAGAAAAATTCGTGGGGCAGCTGCTCGAAGAAATTCCGACCACGCAGCCGAATATGTCTCAGCACCTCAATGCGCTGTTCAAGGCCAAGATCTTGGGCCGGCGGCGCGTAGGCGTTCAGATCTATTACCGGCTGATCAACGATCAGGTGGTCACCATTTGCCGGGCCATGTGCCAACATGTGTCGGACATGGTCGACCCATTGGGTGACCCCCACAGCGGTTGACCCCTCGATCAGGGTTTGAGGTACACGTAGCCTTCTTTGGCCTGCAGACGGGCCACCTCGGCCACGCCCGAGGGAACAATCTTGGCTTCCATCACGACCCTTGAAGGGTCAATGTTGCGCGTGACCAAAGTGTTGTTGCACACGCGAAACTGCACACCCTGACTCGATAAATCGCCCACGGCACCCGTGAATTCGCGGCCCTTGCTGTCCTTGGCACCCTCGAGCAAGAAATCAATGCCCGGCCCATGCGTGACAACCACCAATTTCGCCTTGGGATCGGCATTCAGGTGGTTGCGCACGTTGTTGAGAATGGCCGCGACGGTATCCACCCCGGTGTTGACGTGATAGACCGCCTTGATGTCCTGAGCGGCTGCGCCCACCCAAGGGGCCGCCAAGGCCAGCATCAGCAGCCCCACGGCACCCCAGCGCGAAAAAAATCGTGTCTTCATATCGACCTTGCCGCTCAGCCGAGCGTGTCAGCCCAGATGTTTTGGGCCCAGTTCCAGGCGTAAATTCCTTCCAGCTCGTTCGGCTCGGCAGACACACCCCCCGAGCCCGGCACCGTCTTGTAGGTCTTGTCCTTGGCATCGTATTGATGGACCGAGGCCACGTGGACCACCAATTTGTCATTGACAAAGCTGTAGCAGGTGTTGCTCAAGAACGGCTGAGGGTTGATGGGCCAATTGGACAGCTCAGCCACCAAAGCGGCGGCCGTGACCTTGCCGTGAGAGTTGGCCATATGCCCGGACTTGGGCATCAGCGGCGCCAGCATCATGGAATCTCCAATGATGTGAACGTCTTTGGCCTGGGTGGATTCGAAGTTGATGTAATTCACGCCGCACCAACGGCTGTTGATATTGGCCAACCCGGTTTGCACGGCAATGCTGCCCGCCCGCATAGCCGGCAAGACATTGAGCACATCGGCCTTGACGTCATTTTGAACGTCAAACTTCATCGTGCGGGTCTTGGCATCTACAGCCATCACCTTGTACTGCGGCATGTACTCCACCATGCCTTTGTATTCGGTGGCCCAGAACTTCTTGAACAACGGACCCTTAGAGGTGACGTCGGCGTTGGCGTCGACGATGAGCACCTTGGACCTGGGCTTGGCCTTTTTGAAGTAGCTGGCCACTTGGCTGGCCCGCTCATAGGGGCCCGGGGGGCAGCGGTAAGGCGCTTCAGGAATTGCGATGGCGTACACGCCGCCATCGGGCATTTCCTCGAGCTGTTTGCGCAAGGCCGCGGTTTCGGGACCGGCCTTCCAGGCCTGCAAAATCTGACCCGAGGCGTTCGCCGCCTGCAGCCCTTCGATGGTGTTGAACATGAGCTCAATGCCGGGCGACAGCACCAACTTGTCGTAGCGGATGGTGCTCCCCGATGCCAAGGTCACCGTCTTCTTGGCGGTATCCACGGCGCTCACATGGTCTCGAACCATCTTCACACCATGCTTGCTTCGCAGATTGTCGTACGGCGTGGTGATATCGGCCAGGGTCTTGCTGCCACCGATCACCAAGTTGGAAATGGGGCAGGACACGAACGAGGCGTTGGGCTCGATGAGCACCACGTCGATCTGGTAGTCCGACAGCAGGCGGACATATTTGGCCGTGGTGGCGCCTCCATACCCACCGCCGACCACCACCACACGCGCGCTGCTGGGCGCCACGCTCGCGCAGCCGGTCAGGCTGCCCAAGCCCGTCAGCAAGCCCACCGAGGCTGAAGTCCGAAGAAGTTGACGACGATTCATGACACAGCTCCTCGGTTCAACGCTTGGTGGCAGCGTAGTAATTGGCGATGGTTTCGACTTGGCTGTCGGTCAAGCCCTTGACGATCTGGTGCATGACCGTGGCTGGGCGGCTGCCGTCCTTGAAGGCCTGCATTTGCCGGAGCATGTAGTCCTTGGGCATCCCCACCAACGCAGGAATGGCCGAACCATCGGTGGTGCGACCATCGGTGCCATGGCAGTTGGCACACATGGCAGCTGTCGCCCGTTGGTGAAGTTGAGCGGCTGTCGATTGGGCTTGAGCCGGCTCAATCGCCCAGACAGTCAACAGCGCGAGCGCGAAGCAAGGGGTGCGAATCATGAGTTCCTCAATTCAAACCGGTGGAATAAATTAGCAGTCAAGAATATATCGAACCGGCTGCGCGTCAACCCCTGGGTTATCACCCATGCCTGGGGCTCCTTGAGCTCAGGGCTGCGCCAAGGCGGGCGCACTCTCAGGCGGCGCATCGAGCCAACGGTCCACCAAGCCCGCACCGATCCACATGCCTCCAAGGGCCAACCAGGCAGTGACTGCAAATATCGCTCCGCCCGTCACGCCAGCACCCACGGCGCAGCCGCCTGCCATCATCGCGCCAAAGCCCATCAACACCGCCCCGACGATGTAGCGGCGCATGCCGTAGCCATCTCTGAACCCTTCCAGCTTCCACTCTCGTCCGACCCAAGCACCGAAAAAGGATCCGAGGAACACACCCGGCAGCAAGCCAAAGTCAAAGCCCACGGCGGGAGGCGCCGGCGCCAACACACGCATCAACCATTCAGCAGACGGCCCGCTGAAGGTGATGCCCTGGATGGCCACCACCTCGAAAGAAGCCCTCGACAAGGCATAGGTGAACCACCAAGCCAGCGCCACACTCAGGCCCGTACCGATACCTCCCAGCCACATCCAGCGCCGCTGCAGGGTATGACGAGCCGCGTACACGCCCGCCAATGCCCAGCCTATGCCCACCCACAATCCAGCCCAATGGCCCATGCCCAGTTGCGCCAACAAGTCGCGTGAGTGCCCACCCTCGATGGTCCACCAGGAAGAAATTTGCAAGCGCAGCGGTGACAACGCCCCCGACAACGCCGATTGAGCCGTCACCGCGAAAATCAGCCCTGAAAGCAGGGCACGCAGATTTCCATTGGCCGACAGCACCAGGAGTCGACTGGCGCACCCGCGTGTCATGATCATGCCGCCGCCAAACAGCATGCCGCCGATCAACGCCCCTGAAAGCGAGCCGCGATTGACCATTTGGCGCGACTCACTCACGTCGAGTGCCCCCATCAAGATCAAGGCTTGGATGGCGATGACGGCCGTGGAAAAAGTCAACCACCACACGGTGAGCTTTTCGCCGAACTTGCCATGCCAGAACTCAATCACGGCGGCGCGCAAACAAAATTTCGACCGCTGAGCCATGAAGCCGAAAAGCACGCCGATAAAGGCCCCACCCCAGGAAAGCACTTGTCCCGCGCCGTATCTTTCGACCCACTCGGTGAATTCCATAAGGTTTAGCCTCAACTTATATTTGCTATCCTACTCGGGTCTGCTTTTCAAACCGGTTGATTCGCATCAAATGCTCGCTGAACCCAGTGCGCAGTGGAGTCAGTCTTTGATGACGAGAGAGAGGAGTTTTCCATGACGCCCTTCCAACGAGGTATTCGCAAGGTCGCGCTGGCTGCCACTGTGGTGGGCTTGATCGGTGGATCTGCATGGGCCCAAAAGTCCGCCGCCGACGGCATCGCCGAGTACCGCAAGATGCTGCAAGACGGCAATCCCGCCGACCTGTTTGAGGTCAAAGGAGAGTCGTTGTGGTCCACCAAAAGAGGACCCAAGAACCTATCTTTGGAAAGCTGCGATCTGGGCAAGGGGCCCGGTGTGGTCAAAGGCGCGTGGGTAGAGTTGCCGCGCTTTTTTGCAGACACAGGCAAGGTCCAAGACTTGGAGTCGCGTTTGGTGACTTGCATGGAACGCATTCAGGGCTTCAATGGCCAAGAGATCATGGACACGCCCTATGGCAAAGGCGAGCAAAACAATGTGACCGCGCTGGCCACCTGGATTTCGGCAGAGTCCAAGGGCTTGAAGTTCAACCTCTCACAGGCCCACCCCGAAGAGCGCAAGATGTACGAGGTGGGCAAGCGCCTGTTCTTCATGCGGGGAGGCTCGCATGACTTTGCCTGTGCCACCTGCCACGCACAAGACGACAAGCGCATCCGTCTGCAAGACCTGCCCAACCTCACCACCCAGGCAGGTGCCGCCATGGGCTTCGGGGCTTGGCCCGCCTACCGGGTCTCCAACGGGCAAATGTGGAGCATGCAATTGCGGCTCAATGACTGCTACCGGCAGCAACGCTTTGCGTTCCCGAAGTTCGCGAGCGACGCCACCATTGCGCTGGCGGTGTACATGGGCGTGAACGCCAAGGGTGGCGAGGCCGTATCACCCGCCATCAAGCGCTGATCAAGGAGAAGAACGTGAGAACTCTGAACACATGGGCCCGCAGTCTCCTACTTTGCTCCGGCCTGGCCCTGAGCGCTTGCGCCACCCAGGGCCTGTCGAGCGCTGAGTTGGACCAGCTCACGCAATCCGTCGTCGCCCAATCATTCCGAACCGAAGGGCAAGCGCAGCTCGATCGCGTGCAGCCGGATGAAGACAACCGCCTGTGCGCTGAAAGCGATCGCACGGGCGTGGCCTTGGACCCCAAACTGACGCAGGCCATTGAGGCTCGCAATATGGCCACGGTGAAGCCGCCCAGTGATGGCAAGTACCTCGGCGATTGGAAAGAGGGCGAGAGAATTGCGCAAGACGGCCGAGGCAAGACTTGGACCGATGCAGCCACCATGGCCAATGGAGGCAATTGCTACAACTGCCACCAAATCAGCCAACAGGAGTTGTCTTACGGGACCTTGGGGCCCAGCTTGTACAACTACGGCAAACTGCGTGCAGTGGCCAACCCGGCCAGCCCCGAGTCCAAGCCCATCGTGGAGTACACCTGGGGCAAGTTGATCAATTCACGCGCCTACAACGCGTGCTCGAGCATGCCGCGCTTCGGACACAAGGGCATCCTCACCGAAGCCCAGATCAAGCACGTCATGGCTCTGCTGCTCGATCCGGCATCGCCCATCAATCAGTGAGTCAGCGGCCCAGCGCTTGCTTCGGCCTGACCTCTACATAAAGCGCTTCATCCAGGCTGACGCGCGTTGCCAGCCGTCCTTGGCCGCCGCCTCTCGGTAGGTGGGACGGTAATCCGCGTGAAACGCGTGCGGCGTGTCCGGATAAACCACCCACTCACACGCCTTGGCCGCTGCGTTGCCGGCATCTCCAGCCTGCTTGAGCGCGGCCTGCATTTTTTGCCAGGAGGTATTGGGAATTCCCGCATCGGCAGCGCCGTACAAGCCCAGCACAGGCGCCTTGAGTTGGGACACCAAGTCCAAGGGATGCTGCGGCTGCACAGGCGTGGAGGCGCCCTCCAAGCGGCCGTACCAAGCCACCGCCGCCCTGAGCTTGGGGTTGTGCGTGGCGTACAACCACGTGATGCGCCCACCCCAGCAAAACCCTGAAATCGCCAAGCGACTCGCGTCCCCTCCGTGGGCGGCAGCCCATGTGGCACACGCGTCCAGGTCGGACATGCACTGCGCATCGGGCACCTTGGCAATGATGTCTCGGTTGATCTGAGCCACCTCGCCCATCATGCTCGGGTCGCCTTGGCGCACAAACATCTCCGGAGCGATCGCCAAGAAGCCTTCACGGGCCCACCGACGGCAGACATCCGCGATGTACTCATGGACACCAAAAATTTCCGAGATGACGAGCACCGTGGGCAACTGTGTCTTGCCTGCTGGCGCCGCACGGTAGGCCGGCACCTGGGTGCCGTTGGCCATGAAGGTGATTTCGCCTGCCACCAAGCCATCGACCGGAGTCTTGATGGCCGTTTGCGCCATGAGCGGCCCTGCCGCCATCGCATAACCCAACCCCAAGCTGGTCTTGAGGGCCAAGCGGCGGTTCAAGGACGACGTCTCGCCGGGGAGGGACGAGGGGCCGTAGGGGTCGAGGTCGGTGGCGAGGCTCATGG
>CAZCJB010000079.1:0-12019 GCA_964498795.1 uncultured Rubrivivax sp.
TCTTTTCCATGTGGAGATCGCTCGTGGCGATAAAGGTATGGATGCGCGCTCGGTGTGCCCCCTTGAGCGCCTCGGCGGCCCGACCGATATCACGGTCATTGGCGCGCGCCAGCGAACACACCGTACTGTCCTTGATGGCATTGGCAATCGCACGCACGGCCTCAAAGTCACCGTTGCTGGAAGCGGCGAAACCGGCCTCAATGACATCGACTCGCAACCTCTCCAATTGGCGAGCGATCCGCAATTTCTCTTCGCGCGTCATAGACGCTCCAGGGGACTGCTCCCCATCCCGCAAAGTGGTATCGAAAATGATGAGCTTGTCCAATTGAAGGCTCCCTAAAACGAAAAAAGGCCCGTTGCGGTAAGCAAGCGGGCCGGTGACATAGGTGAAAGACGAAGTCGGTCAACGAACCCTGAAGGCTCCTGTTAGCAATAGCAGTTGGAAGTGGACGACCGTCGACATAAAAATGACTTTATCACAAGAAATCAAGGGACGCGAATCCCGATGAGAACCATGGGCCTGCTTAACGATGAAGCCCCACCTCGTCGGGCTCGTCGGTCGAAGTGGCAATCACGCTCACTGGTCGGCCTTTGATCCGCTTCCACAAATAGATGCCGTACCCAGACAGCCCATAGGCCAAAAAAATACAGAACAGCACGATCGGGGGGTGAACCGTGATAACCGCGATGGCCAATGCGATGGCTACGATGACCACAAAGGGCACCGACTTTTTCAAACTCAGGTCTTTGAAGCTGTAAAACGGGACGTTGGTCACCATCGTCAGCCCTGCATACAGGGTCACGCCGAAAGACACCCACTCGAGCCACGACTCTTCCCGTAGACCCTTGCTCCCCGCTGCATCCATGATCCAGATAAAACTCACCACCAAAGCAGCGGCGCCCGGACTGGGCAGGCCCTGGAAATAGCGCTTATCCACCACCCCGATGTTGGTGTTAAAGCGCGCCAACCGCAAGGCCGCACAGGAGCAATAGACAAAGGCCGCCACCCAACCCCATCGGCCCAAGCCATGCAAGGCCCACTCATACATCACCAAGGCAGGCGCCGCTCCGAAAGACACCATGTCTGACAAGCTGTCCATTTGCTCGCCGAAGGCACTTTGCGTGTGGGTCATTCGTGCCACTCGACCATCGAGGCTATCCAGCACCATCGCACAGAAAATGCCCAACACCGACTGCTCATACCGCCCATCCATGGCCATCACGATGGCGTAGAAGCCTCCGAATAGCGCCGCCAGCGTGAAGAGGTTGGGCAACACGTACAGCCCCTTGCGGGGCTGCCGGATGGCCGCGTCATGGGTCGATGACACGTCGCCTTCGGACGGCGGGCGGTTTGGATCGTTCGAGATCATGGGGCGGTTAGGCTGAACGTCAGTTTCTCGACTTGTCCACGAGCTTGTTGGCCTTGATCCAGGGCATCATGGCACGCAGTTTCTCACCCACCAGCTCGATCTGATGCTCCGCCGTCAATCGGCGACGAGACATGAGGGTGGGTGCGCCCGCGCGATTCTCGAGAATGAAGCTCTTGGCGTACTCGCCAGTTTGAATGTCTTGGAGGACCTCTCGCATTGCCTGCTTGGTCTGGGCATTGACGATCTTCGGGCCCGTGACGTACTCGCCATACTCCGCATTGTTGGAAATGGAGTAATTCATGTTCGCAATCCCGCCTTCGTAGATCAGGTCCACGATGAGCTTGAGTTCATGCAGGCACTCAAAGTAGGCCATCTCCGGCGCATAGCCCGCTTCCACCAGCGTCTCGAACCCTGCCTTGATCAGCTCCACGGTGCCGCCACACAAAACCGCCTGCTCGCCGAACAAATCCGTCTCGGTCTCTTCGCGGAAGTTGGTCTCGATGATGCCAGCCTTGCCACCTCCGTTGGCAGCCGCGTAGCTCAATGCCAAGTCGCGGGCTTTGCCCGA
Source organism: uncultured Rubrivivax sp. (assembly GCA_964498795.1). Taxonomy (GTDB): domain Bacteria; phylum Pseudomonadota; class Gammaproteobacteria; order Burkholderiales; family Burkholderiaceae_C; genus Rubrivivax. Next base: position 1,939 of record CAZCJB010000079.1, read on the forward strand.
GCGATCGGCATGCACGGCGATGAGGTGAGGCACTCCCCCCCCCTGAGAATAGGTGTTACGAACCGTATGGCCGGGCGCCTTGGGCGCCACCATCCACACGTCAAGGTCATCTCTAGGCACCACCTGACCGTAGTGCACATTGAAGCCGTGTGCGAAAGCCAATGAGGCCCCTTTGCGGATATGCGGCTCCACGTCGTGGGTGTAGACGCTCGCGATTTGCTCGTCTGGAAGGAGAATCATCACCACGTCGGCTTCCTTGACGGCCTCGGCCACTTCGGCCACCCGCAGACCCGCCTTCTCCACCTTGCTCCACGAAGCACCTCCACGACGCAAACCCACCGTGACCTTTACACCGCTGTCGTTGAGATTTTGCGCATGGGCATGGCCTTGGGAACCATATCCAATGATCGTGACCTTTTTGCCCTTGATCAGGCTCAGATCTGCGTCTTTGTCGTAGTAAACCTTCATCTTCCTCTCCAGTGAAACTCAAACTCTCAAAATTCGCTCACCCCGACCAATGCCGCTCGCACCCGTGCGCACCGTCTCCAAAATTGACGCGCGATCAATCGCGACCAAAAATGCATCCAACTTGGCGGAGTCTCCGGTCAACTCAAGGGTGTAACTCTTGTCGGTGACGTCAATGACGCGCCCGCGGAAAATGTCGGCCATCCGCATCATTTCTTCTCGCTCTTTGCCGACAGCGCGCACCTTGATCAGCATGAGTTCGCGCTCGGTGTAGCTTCCTTCCGTCAGGTCCACCACTTTGACCACCTCGATCAGGCGATTCAGGTGTTTGGTGATCTGCTCAATGACTTCCTCTGAGCCGGTCGTGACGATGGTCATACGCGACAGCGACGGGTCTTCAGTGGGAGCCACCGTCAAACTTTCAATGTTGTAGCCCCGCGCTGAAAACAGTCCGACCACTCTCGACAGAGCTCCGGGCTCGTTTTCCAGCAGCACGGCAATGATGTGCTTCATCTTGACTTTCCTTGGCGCAGCGATGGATGCAGACCGTCAGAGGTCTTCGGAGCCCAGCAGCATCTCGGTGATGCCTTTGCCCGCTTGAACCATGGGCCACACGTTCTCGGTGGGATCGGTTCTGACATCAAGGAAGACTGTGCGATCTTTCAGCCTGATGGCTTCTTTCAGAGCGGGCTCGACGTCCGCCGGACGCTCGATCTTCAGTCCGATGTGCCCGTAGGCCTCGGCCAACTTGACGAAATCAGGCAAGGCATCCATGTAACTGTGGGAGTAGCGTCCGCCGTAATCCAACTGCTGCCACTGGCGCACCATCCCCAAATAACGATTGTTCAAAGCGATAATTTTCACAGGCGTCTGATACTGCAAACAGGTGGACAGCTCCTGAATGCACATTTGAATCGAGCCCTCACCTGTGACACAGAAGACATCACTCTGTGGTTTCGCCAGCTTGATACCCATGGCATACGGCAACCCCACACCCATGGTCCCCAAGCCCCCCGAGTTGATCCATCGGCGAGGCTCTTCGAACCCGAAATACTGGGCCGCCCACATTTGGTGCTGCCCCACATCCGAGGTGATGTAGACGTCTGACCCTTGCGTCAACCGATGAAGGGTCTCCACCACCATCTGTGGTTTGATCAATTCCTCACTGGGCTTGTACTTGAGACATTCTCTGCCTCGCCAGTCGGAGATTTGTTTCCACCAAGACTTTAACCCCTCTGCGCTGGGCCGTGATTTGGCTTCCCGGATCTGAGCGATCAACTCCGTCAAGACCTCCTTCACGTCTCCCACAATTGGAATATCGACCTTGACCCGCTTGGAAATAGAAGACGGATCAATATCGACATGAATGATCTTACGAGCGACTTGGGCAAAATGCTTGGGATTGCCAATGACGCGATCGTCAAATCGAGCCCCGACGGCCAAGAGCACGTCGCAGTGCTGCATGGTCATGTTGGCTTCATAGGTGCCGTGCATGCCCAGCATGCCCAAGAAATTCGGGTGGCTGGCTGCAATGGCTCCCAAGCCCATCAACGTGTTGGTGCAGGGAAATCCGAGCAGATCGACCAACTCCCGCAACTCTTCTGACGCGTTGCCCAGAATCACACCGCCGCCGGTGTAGATGTAGGGGCGGGACGCGCCCAATAGCAACTGAACCGCCTTGCGGATTTGACCTGCATGCCCCTTGCGCACGGGGTTGTAGGAACGCATTTCCACGCGTTCTGGGTATTCGAAAGCGGCGGTCTTGAGCGAGACGTCCTTGGGGATGTCCACCACCACTGGACCTGGCCGACCCGATCGAGCGATGTGGAAGGCCTTCTTGATGGTGGCGGCAAGTTCACGAACATCCTTGACCAGGAAGTTGTGCTTCACGATTGGGCGCGTGATGCCGACCGTATCGCACTCCTGGAAGGCATCCAAACCGATGGCAGGGGTAGGCACCTGTCCGGTGATGATGACCATTGGAATGGAGTCCATGTAAGCCGTCGCGATGCCAGTGACCGCATTGGTCACGCCTGGGCCAGAGGTGACCAGCGCCACGCCGACATCGCCTGTCGCTCGCGCGTACCCGTCCGCAGCATGCACCGCAGCCTGCTCATGCCTGACCAGCACGTGCTGGATGGAATCCTGTTTGTAAAGAGCGTCGTAGATGTAGAGGACCGCCCCTCCTGGGTATCCCCAGAGGAACTTGACGCCTTCAGCTTGGAGGCTGCGAACGAGAATTTCAGATCCGTTGGGATCCGGGGCGGAGGAACGCGACTGCGCTGCGGCAGCAGACCGGACTTCGGCAGCAGAAATATTCATGAAAGACCTTTGCGAATTTCTCTAACGAAAAACCATCGGTTCACCTGCAACCTACCCTTGTGGGGCGGCGTTGGTGACAATGCGGCCAAGTTCATCATCGCCCTGGTCAGCGATGCAAAATCAGACCTGAATTACGTTGTGCGAAGCAACATTATCGCACTCCTTCGGGAAGACCCGAATCTCGCGTACCGAGCCGGGTCGATGAGTGCCATAATGACCCTTCCGCTTGAGAGGCATACGAGGCGTGCTGCTCGCCCATTTCATCTTTGGCTTCTGACCAGGAAATTTCCGCGTTCCTCAAGCACGTCGAGAAGCGTGCTTTCAAGCGAACGGTGTTTGCCGTGAAGGACGACGATGCCGCTTTGGACATTGTCCAAGATGCCATGATCCGTCTGGCTGAGCGTTACGCCGACCGCCCCGCCGAGGAACTCCCCTTGCTTTTCCAGCGCATTCTGTCGAATGCGACGATGGATTGGTTTCGCCGGCAGAAAGTTCGCCAAGGCCTATTTTCAAACCTCTCAGAGTTTGAGTCCATTGACGAATCCGGTGATTTCGATCTTTTGGAAAGTTTGGAGTCGGCAGATGCCGGCACAAGCACCGAAAGCGCCGCCGACGCGGTCTCCCGGGCCCAAGTTTTGCTAGAAATTGAGAAAGAGCTGCAATCCCTACCTGCCCGTCAACGAGAAGCCTTCCTGCTGCGTTACTGGGAAGAGTTTGACGTGGCGGAGACGGCATCCGTCATGGGGTGCTCCGAGGGCAGTGTCAAGACGCATTGCTCTCGAGCCGTTCACGCTTTGGCTAAAGCTTTGAAATCCAAAGGAATTTTCCTGTGACGTCCTCTCTCATTCACCACACGGCATTCCAGGAGGGGCTCGAGGCCCGCTTCGCTCGCCGTTTGTTGGCTGAGGTCGAGGTCGATTCGGCGTCCCTGCCCCACGACATTGCAGAGCGACTCCGTTTCGCACGAGAAAAAGCGCTTCAAACGGCGGCAAATGGGCGGCTCGCCCTCACCCCCGAAGTTCGTTGGGTCGCTCGCGGCCCATCGGTGCTGGCCTTGGGTTCGGTTCCCTGGTGGCTTCGCTTGGCGTCAGCCGCACCCCTCGTCGTGCTTGTGCTCGGTTTGGTGGGCATTGGACACTTGAACAATTTAGAGCGCATTCGGGCAGCGGCCGATGTTGACGCCGTGCTGCTCGCCGACGACCTGCCCCTGGCCGCTTACTCCGACCCAGGATTTGCAGAGTACCTCAAGACTCAGACGCCGTGATTCGCGATCCGCTGCGCGTACTGGTGGTCTCGTGGGCCTTGCTGAGCTCGGCGTGGGCCCTCGCGGCGGCGGCCGCCAGCCAAGGGGCCCAGCCCGCTGACGTAATTTCCTCCCGAACCGCTGAATCGGGTCCCCGATGGAACGATTTGACGTCCACCCAGCATGCGGCCCTGGCCCCTCTGCGCCAAGACTGGTCGACCATCGATGCGGATCGCAAACGGAAATGGTTGGAAGTGGCCAGCAAGTTTCCCTCCATGACTCCGGATGACCGGTCCAGAGTCCAGGACCGTATGGCCGAATGGGCTCGACTCAGTCCTGCGGAGCGCGGTCGTGCTCGGCTGCAGTTTCAAGAGACCCGAAAGCTGAGCCCCAAGGATCGGCATGAGCGCTGGGAGGCTTACCAGTCCCTCCCTCCGGAGCAGCGACGCGCCCTGGCCTCTGCGGCCGCCGCCGCGCCCAAAGGCAGCTCTGCGCTGTCACCCCAAGCTCCGGGAGCCTCGGCCAGCGGGCCCCGCGTGGTGGCGCCGACCGTGGTACAGGCCAAACCGGGGGCAAGCACCTTGTTGGTGTCCAAAACCCCTTCAGTGGCGCCCCATGTGCGTACACACCCTGGATCCCCCAAGATTGCGACCCAGCGCCAAGATGTCGACCCCGCCACGCTGTTGCCCATTCGAGGTCCGCAGGCCGCTGTGGCTGCGGCTCCCGCAGCCAGTGAGGCTGACACTCGTACCCAATGAGCGTCATCGGGGGTGAAGCAGTGGCCCGCCACCTGTCCGCCCCCTCACTGTTTCGACGTATGGCGGCCTTTGTTTACGAAGGCGTGCTTCTTTTTGGGGTGTTGGTCATATCCGGCTATTTGTATTCTTCGCTGACTCAGCAACGGCATGCTTTGCATGGCTTGCATGGCCTGCAGGTCTTCGAGTTTTTCGTGTTGGGAGCGTATTTCGTGTGGTTCTGGCGCCACGGGGGCCAAACCGTAGCCATGAAAACCTGGCATATCCGCCTGACCTCACGCACCGGAGAGCCTGTGTCGGCACCCCAAGCGGTGATGCGTTACGTATTGAGCTGGATCTGGTTCCTGCCCGCTCTGGTAGTGCTGTGGTGGATCGGAAACCCCTCAGGACTGCAAGTATTTCTGGTCCTGAGTATGGGCGTCATCGCTTATGCTGCGGTCGCCCTGTTTCGACATGACAAGCAGTTTCTGCACGATGTATTGAGCGGAACCCGTCTGGTCGACACTCAGGTGATCTGACCCCCCTTAGTTCAGGCTCAAATTCATGAAAAGCGATCGATTTTCTCTGTGTGTGTACTGCGGATCACGCGTGGGAAAGGACATCGCATTTCGAGATGCAGCTCACGAAGTGGGGACTGAAATTGGGCGCCGAGGCTGGCAGCTGGTGTATGGGGGGGGCCAAGTGGGCCTGATGGGTGTGGTGGCCGACGCCGTCCTTGCCGCGGGAGGGAAGGTGATCGGAGTGATCCCTCGGGTGCTGATGGAACGTGAGGTGGGTCACCAGCGACTGCAGGAACTTCACGTGGTTGAAACCATGCACCAACGCAAACACCTCATGGCCGAGCGGGCCGACGCCTTCGTCGCAATGCCTGGAGGCATTGGCACGCTGGAAGAGCTTTACGAGGTGTGGACCTGGCGCCAGCTGGGATATCTTTACCAACCGGTGGGGCTTCTTAACGTCAACCAGTACTACGACCCGCTCCTGACGTTCATGGACCACACCGTCGCGGCAGGGTTCTTGGCACCCGATCAACGGGCCCTGTTACAAACGGATGATCGAGTGCCTGCTTTGCTCGACCGACTCTACGGTCTCGCCACCGCGACATCGAACGGTGAGGACCTCAGCCGAATTTGAATCACACGGCCGCTTCGTTGGTCTCACCCGTGCGAATTCGGATGACCTGCTCGACCGGGGTGACGAAGATCTTGCCGTCTCCGATCTTTCCCGTCTTGGCCGCCTTGACGATTGCCTCGATGCAACGCTCGACGTCAGCTTCCTTGACCACGATCTCTACCTTGACCTTGGGCAGGAAATCCACCACGTACTCTGCACCTCGGTAAAGCTCTGTATGGCCCTTTTGGCGGCCAAAGCCTTTGACCTCGGTCACGGTCAAGCCGGACACACCTACATCGGCCAGTGCCTCACGGACTTCTTCAAGCTTGAACGGTTTGATGATGGCCGTGATTTGCTTCATAGGGGCACCTAAGGGCTAAGTCAGAAACCCGAAGTTTAACCACGGAATTTGGAGACGATCGGGTAGCGCCAATCGCGTCCGAAGGCGCGATGGGTGACTCGGATTCCCACAGGCGCTTGGCGACGCTTGTATTCATTGACCCGAATGAGACGCACGACCTTTTCCACATCTGCCCGCTCAAAACCGGCCGCCACCATTTCATCGATGCCCAGGTTTTCCTCCATGTAGGCAGACACCATGGCATCGAGCTGGTCGTAAGGCGGCAAGCTATCTTGATCCGTTTGATTGGGACGAAGTTCGGCCGATGGTGCGCGGGTGATGATGCGGTCCGGAATGACAGGGCCAGCCTGATGGTTCTTCCAAACCGCCAAGCGATAGACCATGGTCTTGGGCACGTCTTTAATGACGGCGAAACCTCCCGCCATGTCACCGTACAGGGTGCAGTATCCGGTGGCCATTTCGCTCTTGTTGCCCGTGGTGAGCACCAACGCTCCTGTTTTGTTGGAAAGTGCCATGAGGAGCGTGCCGCGGATCCGTGCCTGGATGTTTTCTTCGGTGGTGTCTTGCGCCAAGCCTTGAAAATGCGCCGCCAAACTCTGATCGAAGGCTTGCATCATGGGCTGGATAGAAATTTCGTCGTAGCGCACCCCCAATCCTTCAGCCATCTGCCTGGCGTCGAGCCAAGAGATGTCTGCGGTGTAAGGCGATGGCATCATGACCGTTCGAACACGCTCGGCGCCCAAGGCATCCACGGCCAAAGCCAAGACCAGGGCCGAATCGATGCCGCCCGACAAACCGATGAGAACTCCGGGGAATCGGTTTTTGGTCACATAGTCACGCACACCCGTGACCAAAGCAGCCCAGAGGCGCTCCTCGGCAGGGGCCAGGGGGTGGATTTCACCGCTCACCTCTCCCCTTGCAGACACCTCCAGGACTTGGATCGAGCGCTCGAATGAAGGCGCCCGGGCTTGAACCACACCATGGCGGTCCACCGCAAATGAAGCCCCATCAAAGACCAATTCGTCCTGACCACCCACCAAGTGTGCATAGATCAAAGGCACTCGATGCATGCGGGCGCACTCTGCCATCCGCGCTTCCCGCTCCGCTTCTTTGTCGAGGTGAAATGGCGAGGCATTGAGCACGCACAAGGCCTGCGCTCCTGCCGAGCAAGCGGCCTGGGCTGATTCATCCCACCAAGCGTCCTCACAAATGAGCACGCCGAACTTCACACCACCGACGTCGAACACCACCGGAGCCGATCCAGCCTCTCGTCCCGATTGAAAGTACCGACGCTCGTCAAAGACCTGATAGTTGGGGAGCTCTCGCTTGTGATACTGCGCGATGACGCGGCCCGCCTCGATGACCGATGCGGCATTGAAGCATCCGGGCTTTGAGGCGGACCGACTCACCGGTGCAGGCGATTTTGCGCTGGCTGCCGGATGCCCCAACACCACGGTCAAACTTCGGAGATCCTTCAAAGACTCCGCAAGTTGCTGCACCTGCGACTCGCACTCGCGCACGAAGGCGGGGCGCAGCAGAAGATCCTCTGGCGGATACCCGGTGAGGCACAGTTCGGGCGTCAACAGAATTTGGGCGCCCGATTGCGCGGCCTCCCGTGCGGCCTGTTCAATCAGTCGGCGGTTCCCCTCGAGATCCCCGACCGTCGGATTGATCTGAGCCCACGCGACCTTGACCATGACAGCGGGCGACGCGACCGCCTAGGCCGCGCGCTTTTGAGACCAGGCTTTCATGCCCTGGACGATCTCCGACTTGGCGCTTTCTGAGCCTTCCCAGCCGATGACCTTCACCCACTTGCCATCCTCGAGATCCTTGTAGTGCTCAAAGAAATGCTGAATGGTGCGCAAGCGCATGGGGTTGAGATCTTCGGGCTTTTTCCACTGCGAATAGATGGACAGGATCTTATCGGTCGGCACCGCCAACAATTTGTTGTCACCGCCTGCTTCGTCGTTCATCTTGAGAACGCCCAGGGGCCGGCAAGTCACCACCACACCTGGAATCAAGGGCACGGGTGTGATGACCAGCACGTCCACGGGGTCGCCGTCGTCGGCCAGCGTCTGGGGGATGTAGCCGTAATTGCACGGGTAGTGCATGGCTGTGGCCATGAAGCGATCCACGAACAAGGCGCCGCTGTCTTCGTCGACTTCGTATTTGATGGGATCGGCATTCATCGGGATTTCGATGATGACGTTGAACTCTTCGGGCGCCTTCGCGCCTGGGGTCACGTTGTGCAGACTCATGACGGTGACTCAAGAATTTCGGTGTAAACCCTGATTCTAGTGTGATTGGGGTCCTCGCACTGACATGGACCTGACCAAAAACAGCAGGAAAACACCGTACGATGCGGCCCGGGTTCGCCCTTACGATGGCGGGTTGCGAAGACAGTCTTCGCGACTCGTTTGCTATCCGATCAATCGAAGGAGCTAGTTTCATGTCCACCATGACGGCGCTATATCTGGCGCTAGGTTGCGGCCTCTTGGCTGTGATCTACGGATTTGTTCAACGCAGCTGGATCTTGTCCAAAGATCCTGGCAATGCCCGCATGCAGGAAATCGCAGGCGCGGTGCAACAGGGCGCAGCGGCCTACCTGGGTCGCCAGTACCGGACCATCGCCATCGTGGGCGTGGTGCTCGCGGTACTCATCGGCATCTTCCTGTCCGGCATGACGGCTGCTGGCTTCATCCTGGGCGCGGTGTTGTCGGGGGCTTGCGGCTTCATCGGCATGAACGTCTCAGTGCGTGCGAATGTCCGTACCGCCCAAGCCGCCACTCAAGGCATTGGCCCCGCGCTGGATGTCGCGTTCCGCGGAGGTGCCATCACTGGCATGCTGGTGGTGGGCCTCGGCCTGATCGGTGTGGGCGCATTCTTCTGGTTCATTGGCGGCGTCCAAAAGGCCGATCCCGCCACGCTCAAGCCGCTGCTGGGACTGGCCTTCGGCTCCTCGCTGATCTCCATCTTTGCCCGCCTGGGCGGTGGCATCTTCACCAAGGGCGCTGACGTGGGCGCGGACCTGGTGGGCAAGGTGGAAGCGGGTATTCCCGAAGATGATCCCCGCAACCCTGCTGTGATCGCTGACAACGTGGGCGATAACGTGGGCGATTGCGCGGGCATGGCGGCAGACTTGTTCGAAACCTATGCCGTCACCTTGATCGCCACCATGGCTCTCGGGGCACTGATGGTCGCAGGTGGCGGCGCCGCCGTGATTTACCCCTTGGTGCTTGGCGGCGTGTCGATCATCGCCTCCATCATTGGGTGCTCGTTCGTGAAAGCCTCGCCGGGAATGAAAAACGTGATGCCCGCTCTGTACAAGGGGCTGATCGTGGCGGGGGTTTTGTCCCTGGTGGCGTTCTATTTCGTCACCAAGATGATGTTCCCTGAGCCTGTGGCTCTCGCCTCAGGCGGCACGGCCTCTGCGATGGCACTCTTTGGTGCTTGTGTGGTGGGCCTCGTACTCACGGCTGCCATGGTGTGGATCACGGAGTACTACACGGGCACGGATTACAAGCCTGTGAAGCACGTGGCCCAAGCCTCTACCACGGGGCATGCCACCAACATCATCGCCGGCATCGGTGTGAGCATGAAGTCCACAGCTTGGCCCGTGATCTTTGTGTGTGCGGCCATCTTGGCTGCCTACAGTCTGGCAGGGTTGTATGGCATCGCGATTGCGGCCACCTCCATGTTGTCCATGGCGGGCATCATTGTGGCGCTAGACGCCTACGGACCCATCACGGACAACGCCGGTGGCATCGCAGAGATGGCCGAATTGCCTGCCAGCGTTCGTGACATCACCGATCCGCTGGACGC
>CAZCJB010000080.1:0-11982 GCA_964498795.1 uncultured Rubrivivax sp.
GAGATCGAAGCCGCGCAAGCCTCGTTGGGGCGCACGACGGGGCGATTTGTCCAAGATGTGTACCCCGGCACCTGCCGTCGGGGCCTGCACGGCCGAACCCCCAGGGCGTGGCGCTTTCTCACTTGCGGGCCCGCCGGCGAGCACCGAAGGGTTGATTGGGAGGATCGGCGTCTGGGCGCGCAGGCGCAAGACGTGACCCAAGAGGTGGGCGACTTCGTCCTCCGTCAGCTTGATGGCGCGTGGGCCTATCAACTCGCCGTCGTGGTCGACGACGCGGCACAAGGCGTCACCGATGTGGTGCGAGGCGAGGATCTCGTTGACAACACCGCTCGACAGATGATGTTGCAAGAGGCCTTGGGTCTGCCATGTCCACGGTATTTGCACACGCCCCTCGTTCTCGCAGCCGACGGTCACAAACTGTCCAAACAAAACGGCGCTGCTGCGGTAGCGACACCACGGCCCATCACAAGACGGCAAGCCTTGCAGACTCTGCAAACGGCTGCGGAGGTGCTGGGATTGCAGGTGGAGGGTTCCACAGTGTCGATCTGGTTGTCCAATGCCGTGTCGGCCTGGCGATCGCTCAACTTTGGCATGATGGCGCCTTTGGCACCACACACTAAAGGAAATCCATGTCCATGATCACCACGGCCTCTGGCCTCCAATACGAAGACACCGTCGTCGGCACTGGCGAGGCCGCCACCTCAGGTCACGACGTGGAGGTGCATTACACCGGCTGGCTCTACAACGACGGCACCGCCGGTCGCAAGTTCGACTCCAGCAAAGACCGAGGCCAGCCCTTCAGCTTTTACCTGGGCGGCGGTGAAGTCATTGGGGGCTGGGACGAGGGGGTCCAAGGCATGAAAGTAGGTGGCACGCGCGTGCTCATCATCCCCCCTCAACTGGGCTACGGCGCGCGGGGCGCGGGCGGTGTCATACCTCCCAACGCCACGCTGAAGTTCGAAGTCGAACTCTTGGCCGTCTGACCTTTTGAGTCTGACAGGTCAGGCTCAGGCCTTTTTCGGGGTTGATGCGCCCCGCTTCAGGCGGGCCGGGGCCCGTAGGGCTTGCGGCCGGCAGTTCGTGCCACGGGTCGAGCCGCGGCACCTCCAGCGCGCGCCACTTCATTGCGCTTGGCAAAGGGGCTGCGCGCTTTCTCCGCATGGTTCGCGGCGCGTGGCGTGCCTGGCTTGCCTGCACTCTGGTGCGGCTTTTGAGGTTTGTGACCCGCATGGGCATGCGGACCTTGAGGACCCTTGTGCCGCTTGCCAGAGGGCATCGACTTCACAGGGGCCCCTGCCGGCTCCGGTCGACGAGGTTCCAGCCCTGCAATCACGGCTGGTGGAATGCGTTGCGTCGTGAATCGCTGGATGCGCTGAATCATCTGCGCATCGCGGCGTTCAGCCAAGGTCACCGCCAAGCCGGAACGCCCTGCGCGGCCCGTGCGGCCGATGCGGTGCACATAGTCTTCGGCCTTCATCGGCAACCCGAAATTGATGACGTGGCTGATGGTGGGCACATCGATGCCGCGTGCTGCCACATCCGTGGCCACCAACACGCGCAGCTGTCGGGTCCGCAAGCCCTGCAGCACCCGATTGCGACGCCCTTGGGGCATGCCGCCATGCAGGGCTGCCACCGAGTGGCCCATCTCGGCCAATCGATCGGCCAACCAATCGGCATCGCGCTGCGTGCTGGTGAACACCACGGCCTGCTCCACACTGCGCTCGGTAAGGATGTGGTCCAGCAACGCATTCTTGTGGTTGAAGTCGTCTGCCCAGTGCAGCCGCTGTTCGATGTCTGCATGGGCCTGAGTGTGTGAAGCCACATCCACACGCAGGGGCTCGCGCAAGAGACGTTCAGCCAAACGACCCACGTGGCCGCCAAAGGTCGCGCTGTACATCAAGGTCTGACGCTGAACCGGAAGCGCCTGTGCAATGAAATCGATGTCCTCGATGAAGCCCATGTCCAACATGCGATCGGCCTCATCCAACACCAAAGTTTCCACGCCCGACAACACCGCCTTGCCCGACTGCATGTGGTCCATCAAACGCCCCGGGGTGGCGATGAGGATGTCCAGCGGCCCGCTGAGCTGACGCAGCTGAAGACCATAGGGCACACCCCCCACCACCGTCGCCACCCGCAAGCCCGGCACGTGCCGGCCGTAGCTCATGGCCGCCTTGGACACTTGGATCGCCAGTTCGCGCGTGGGCACGAGGACCAACACACGCGGCCCCTGGGGCAGGCCTTTGACCCGCTTCTTGGTGGGATCCTGCCGGGCAGCCATCACACGCGTGAGCGTTGGCAGGACGAAACTCGCCGTCTTGCCACTGCCCGTGCTGGATGACACCATCAGGTCGCGGCCTTCCATGGCCGGCGGAATGGCGCGCAATTGCACCTCGGTGGCCTGCGCATAGCCCGCATCGCGAACTGCGTGAAGCAGGGATTCATGAAGGTTCAGCGTCTCAAAACTCATCGACATACTTTCTCTTTCGGCACGCGCTGTTCGCCTGATTGACAGGCTTGATGGCGCGCAGCCACAACGGGTGACGTGCTTTCAAGGCACGGCACCCTGTACAGTCACCAAAAATCGACGAGTTGGCTGGAGTTCCGCGTGAACATGCGCGAAACCTGCAGATCCCTTCGAGGCGACGGCATCGCCGCCAACCGAGCCCAGCGTGGGGCCGGGGCCTGGTCAGGCCGCCGAAGGTCAGAGGGGATGAACGATTGATCTCCACTCAACGCCGTTGGGGCGATGAATCGAGGCAACTGCGCATTGTACCCTGAAATCGACCAAGTCTACGGGTTTTCCTGGAGATTGGTGCCGACCGACTCTCGCAAGAAGTGGCGGCGGTAGTACAGCAACTCGTCAATGGACTCATGGATGTCAGCCAAGGCCGTGTGAGCTTGCTGCTTTTTGAACCCCTCTATGAGCTCAGGCCGCCAGCGGCGGGCCAGTTCTTTCAAGGTGCTCACGTCCAGGTTGCGGTAATGGAACCAGGCCTCCAGCCGAGGCATGCCGCGCGCCAAAAAGCGCCGGTCCTGGCAGATGGTGTTCCCACACATCGGGCTCTTGCCCTTGGGCACATAGCGCTTGAGGAAGTCGATGACCTGCTCCTGCGCCTGTTCCTCCGTGATGGTGGACGCTCGCACGCGATCCACCAGACCACTTTTGCCGTGAGTGGCCTTGTTCCAGGCGTCCATGCCGTTGAGCAGGGCATCATTCTGGTGGATGGCCAACACGGGTCCCTCCACGCGCACCGTCACCTGGGGGTCTGTCACGATCACCGCAAGTTCGATGATGCGCTCGGATTCCGGGTTGAGACCCGTCATCTCCAAATCGATCCAGATGAGATTGAGCTCACTCAACGGCAGCACGGGAGCGGTGGAAGCCGTTGAGGGGGTGGAGTCAGTGGAGACGGTCATGAGGCATTCTTTTTTGGTGGCGCATCAACCTGCGCCCAGAAGGGATTGTCTCTCAGCCCTACACTTGCAACTGTATGAACGCATCACTTGTCACCTGGATTTGGGTGGCCGTGCTGACCGCCGGCCTTATCACGCGCCTGTGGTTGTCGCAGCGCCAAATGCGCCATGTGGCCGCACACCGGCAGTCCGTGCCCGACGACTTCGCCTCCACCGTCACCTTGCAAGCGCACCAAAAGGCCGCCGACTACACGCTGGCCAAGGGCCGCCTGGGATGGTGGCAGACCGCCTTTTCCACCGCCGTGCTGGTGGGATGGACGTTGCTGGGCGGGCTCGACGTGCTCCATCAAACCGTCGCTGCTTGGATCTCGCCGTTGGAGTTCCCGCTGGGCCAGCAAGTCGCCTTGATTGTGGCGTTTTCGCTGATCAGCGGGGTCTTGGATCTGCCGTTTGAGGCGTATGCCACGTTCGGTGTAGAGCAGCGGTTTGGGTTCAATCGCATGACTTGGCGCATGTGGCTGGTCGACTTGATCAAGGGGGCCGTGGTGGCCTTGGTGGTGGGCCTGCCTCTCATTGCCGGCGTGTTGTGGCTGATGGGCCGAGCGGGGCCTTGGTGGTGGCTGTGGGCCTGGGGCGCCTGGATGGCCTTCAATTTGCTGCTGTTGGTGATCTACCCGACCGTGATTGCCCCTCTTTTCAACAAGTTCGAGCCCCTCCAAGATGAGGCCCTGAGCCAGCGCGTTCAAACGCTGATGCAGCGGTGCGGGTTTGCGGCCAAGGGCTTGTTTGTGATGGATGGCAGCCGAAGGTCTGCCCACGCCAATGCGTATTTCACGGGCTTGGGTGCTGCCAAGCGCGTGGTGTTCTATGACACGCTACTGGCACGGCTCACGCCGGGTGAAGTCGAAGCTGTATTGGCTCACGAGTTGGGCCACTTCAAACACAAGCACGTGCTCAAACGCATCGTGTCGATCTTTGCCTTCAGCCTGCTCGGGTTGGCCCTGCTGGGATGGCTGTCGAGCCAAGCCGGGTTCTATGAAGGTTTGGGCGTCCATCCCAATCTCTTGGCTTCCAATGATGGCTTGGCGCTGTTGCTCTTCACCGCGGTGTTGCCCCAATTCACCTTCTTCATTTCTCCGCTCATGGCCCATTTCTCCAGGCGCCACGAATTTGAGGCCGACGCCTATGCCAGCGCGCAATCCAGCGCGCACGAATTGTCCACGGCCCTGCTCAAGCTTCACGAGGACAACGCCGCCACCTTGACGCCCGACCCCGTTTACGTGCGGTTTTACTACTCGCATCCGCCAGCGTCACAGCGCCTGGCAGCCTTGCGCGGTGCCTGAGCCGGGTCAAAGTCCACAGGGCGCCTTGACGCGTCGTGCACGGGTGGTGGCCACCCATGGTCGGCACCTGGTGATTGAAACGGCCGAAGGTCAGCGTCTGCGCTGTCACCCACGTGGCAAAAAGACCGACGCCGTGGTGGGTGACTGGGTGCAGTGGGCTCCCACCGGAGACGAGGGCGTGGTGGAGTCCATTGAGGAGCGTCGCAACTTGTTGTTCCGCCAGGATGAGTGGCGCACCAAGTCGTTCGCCTCCAATCTCGATGCGCTCTTGGTGTTGGTGGCCGTGGAGCCCACCTTTGGCGATGGGCAACTCTCCCGCACACTCATTGCGGCGGCCAGCGCGGGGGTTCCTGCGTGGATCGGACTGAACAAAGTGGACTTGGCCGGCGCAGATACGGCCCGCCAACGCCTCGAACCCTATGTGCGCATGGGCGTGGAGGTGGTGGAGCTGGCGCTCAAGACCCAGCCTGATGCATCACGCGCCCTGCTATGGGAGCGATTGCAGGGCAAGACCTCCCTGGTCCTGGGACCCAGTGGTGCTGGCAAGAGCACCCTGGTCAACCTGATGGTGCCCAATGCAGGCGCACAAGTGGGGGAAATCTCCCGGGTCCTCAACAGTGGCAAGCACACCACCACCGCCACCCGCCTGTATCGCTTGGACTCCGGGTCGCCAGGGGCCCTGATCGATTCACCGGGCTTTCAGGCTTTCGGTCTCCATCACATCCCGCCGCATGACTTGGCCACCTTGATGCCCGATATCGGAGTCCACCTGGGGGAATGCCGCTTTTACAACTGCACCCATCGGCAAGAGCCTGGATGCGGGGTGCGTGCGGCGGCCCAAAGGGGTGATATCGCTGAGGCACGCTACGCTCAGTACAGCGAGCTGTTCGACGAACTCTCGCTCAAGCGGTTTTGAAATCCCGGCCGACGGCCCTACCCCACGATATTGGCGAGCGTCAACAACGCCACCATCAGCAACCACAAGATGACCGACCGCCACACCAAGCCGACCATGCTTTGCAAGTGGCCCAACTGAGGCTGAACACCCGGCGTCGAGCCCTCGGCCTCGGACGCATCAGCGCCCTGGCCACCCAGTCGAACACCCACCGCGCCCGCAGCAGCGGCCAGAATGATGCCCTCGTTGGCATGCTTCCATAGCGACGCATCCCGACGCCAGCCATTGACGGCTTCTTCAAAGTTGCCCACCACGGCGAACCCAAAGGCCGTCAGTCGCGCAGGGACATGATCGACCTTTACGAACAAGCGCTTGGACAAATCCTGCAGAGCCTCGTGACCCATGCCTTGGGTCCCTTGCAGCCGGGTGTTCACGAAACGCAAGGTGAGGTCCGCCAATCGATAGAACACGGCACCGGCGGGCCCAAAACCCAAGGCCGATAAGACCACAAACCAGAAAAACACACCGAACACATGGCGGTGCGCTGCGAGCAAAGAGGACTCCATGACATGGCGCAATAACTCGGTGCGCGGCAGGTCTACCGCATCCACGTCTTGCCATTGCGCAAGCAAACGGCGGGCCTCGTGCTCATCGCCGCGGTCCAGCGCATCGCGAATATCGGTAAAGTGGTGGCTGAATTGTCGAAATCCCAGGGTGAGATACAACACTGCCACGTCCAAGATCAGGGCCAAGATCAGGCTGTAGTGGCGCAGCAGGGCATAGAACACAGCCGTTAGCAGGGCGGGGGCCACCACCGCCACGGACCACACCACCCAGGCGTGGTGCGTCTTGCCTGCATCAAAGTTACGCGCGGCCGCATCAATCCAAGACTCCAACGCCTCCAACACCCGGTTCTTGCGGGGCAACGGTTTGAACTGCTCGATCACGAGCGCCAGCATGACAGCAAAGAAGCTCATGGACTGCGATGATATACGTCGTGTGCCGCGAGAAACCCGTACAGGTTGCGCAACATGGCCGCCGTCGCGCCCCAGATAAAGAACTCGCGCGCACCCTCTTGCCAAGGCATGGAGAGGAACTGGCGCGTTATTTGCTCAAAAGACACTTCGTGTCGCCGGTGATGGGCCGGATTCATCAAGAAGGACAGCGGCACTTCAAAGGCTTCGGCCACCTCGAAGCTGTCCAGGGTCAACGAGAACGGCGGCTGAACCAGGGCCACCACGGGAGTGACCCGGTAGTGTGTCACCGTGGTGTAGATGGGCAACTGACCCACGACCTCTATATGCTCACGGGCGAGCCCAATTTCTTCCTCGGTTTCGCGCAAGGCGGTGGCCACCACGTCCACATCCTCGGGGTCTTTTCGCCCGCCTGGAAAACTAATTTGACCCGCATGGTCATGCAGGTGATCGGTGCGACGCGTCAGCAAGACGTGCAGCCCATGGTCGCGCTGCACCAAGGGGACCAAGACCGACGCGTCTCGGGTCGGCGCATCTTGCAAGCGCCCATCGCCTGCAATTTCGGGGGTCCAGACATCACGAGGGCCCGCGAACGCTTCACGCAAGGCGTGGGCGTTGAGAATTTGCGATGACAACGCACGCAGATGCGCGTCGGTACCGACCACCGGGACCGATTGAGGATGGGTGATACGAGGCACTTGAATCGTCATGGTCGATCCCCAAAGCGCGACATTGCGAGCCCCGAGGAGCTGCAGGTCATTGCGAGCCCCGAGGAGCTGCAGGTCATTGCGAGGCCCGAAGGGCCGAAGCAATCTCCCGCCCTTCCTCACCCCGCAAACCCAGCCGCCCGCGGCGGCCAAGCATCAGTCGAGCTTGGCCTTGATACGAGCTGACTTGCCGCTGCGCTCACGCAGGAAGTACAGCTTGGCGCGGCGCACATCACCGCGACGCTTGACTTCGATGCTGGCAATCAGGGGGCTGTACAACTGAAAAGTGCGCTCGACGCCCTCGCCGCTGGAAATCTTGCGGACGATGAAGCTCGAATTCAGGCCACGATTGCGCTTGGCAATGACCACGCCTTCGTAAGCCTGCACTCGCTTGCGCGTGCCTTCCACCACGTTGACGTTCACCACCACGGTGTCGCCTGGGGCGAAGGTAGGATGGTTCTTGCCTAGACGGGCAATCTCTTCTTGCTCGAGGGTTTGGATCAGGTCCATGGGACTCCAGTGTTCGATCGTGCGCGGAAGGGTTGTGATAGAGGCCTCGGAGAATCCGAAAAGCCGTGTGAGGTCCGCCAGAGGATCGCAAAGCCTTTGATTATAGCTCAAGGCTGCTGAGGCAGGTCACGCAAGAAGGCTT
The DNA here is from genome assembly GCA_964498795.1 of uncultured Rubrivivax sp. GTDB lineage: Bacteria > Pseudomonadota > Gammaproteobacteria > Burkholderiales > Burkholderiaceae_C > Rubrivivax. The sequence continues at coordinate 7,989 of CAZCJB010000080.1, forward strand.
CATCGTCGCGGCTCAAGCGGCCCGCCGCTCGGGCCTCCGCGATCAGGTCGGGACGGCGACGGGCCGTCAAGGCCAATGAGGCCTCTCGTCGCCACCGCTCGATATCGCCATGGTGACCCGACAACAACACAGCCGGTACGGCGCGGCCGTCGGCCAGCACCTCAGGACGGCTGTAGCTGGGGCCCTCCAGCAATCCACCCCAGTGTTCCGAGAAGCTGTCTTGTTGATGAGACGGCGCGCTGAGCACCCCAGTTTGCAAACGGGCCACCGCATCGAGCACCACCAAGGCGGGCAATTCTGCGCCCGACAACACCCAATCCCCCAGACTGATTTCCAGGGTGACGTGCCGATCGATCACCCGTTGGTCGATGCCCTCGTAGCGACCGCACACCATGACCGCACCAGGGCCTTGGGCCAACTCCTGCACCAGCGATTGATCGAGCTGGCGGCCCGCGGGTGTGAAATGAATGACCGGGACCTGGTGCATGGAGCGCTGCGCCACGACGGCCTGAAGCGCGCGCTCGAGCGGCTCGGCCAACATGACCATGCCCGGCCCTCCCCCATAGGGACGATCGTCGACGCGCCGGTAGTTGTCCTCGGCGAAGTCTCGCAAGGGCCACAAATGCACATCCACCTGCCCCGACTCAAAAGCCCGCCGGGTGATGCCGTGGTGGAGATGAGCCTCAAAGAGTTCCGGAAACAGGGTGAGAACGTCAAAGCGCACGGCAAACCTCGATCAGCGGTGGCATCAATCAGTCGTCCATCGACCAATCAACCGTGATGGTCTTGGCCGGCAAGTCCACTCGATCCACGAAGGCGCCCACAAAGGGGATGAGGCGTTCATCGGCGGGCTTGAGGGGTTCCTCAGCCTGTGCCGGACGCAATCTCAAGACACATTGGGGACCGGTTTCAATCAGCCCGATGACTGTGCCCAGCGCCTCGCCCTGGCGGTTGACCACGGCCAAGCCAATCAGGTCGATCCAGTAATACTCATCATCGCCGGCGGTGGGAAAGCTGCTGCGCGGCACGAACACACGCGAGCCGCGAAGCGCCTGCGCCGCGTCGCGATCGTCCAGATCTTGGATCCCCGCCACAATGGCGTCACCCTGTTCGCGGGCCTGGATGACACGCAGCACACGTGCGCCACCTTCGGGCTTAGGCCCCACCGGCAAGGGCGGCTGCACATACCAGCGCTTGGAGGAAAAAAGCGCTTGAGGGTCTTCGGCGTAGGGCTGCACCTTGATCCAGCCCTTGACGCCCCAGGCGCCCAGGATGCGGCCGACTTCGACCGCGTCTTCGGGGAGCCCGGATTCCAAGAGACTCAGGCTGCGGTGACAGCCTTCTTGGCCTCGCCCACCAGGCGAGTCACGGCGGGGGAGAGTTGAGCCCCCACGCCCGACCAATGTGCGATGCGATCGAGCGCAATGCGCAGTGGCTGTTCAGCGCCAGAGGCCATTGGGTTGTAAAAACCCACGCGCTCGATGAAACGCCCATCGCGGCGGTCGCGGCGATCTGCCACGACGATGTTGTAGAAGGGACGGCCTTTGGCACCGCCACGAGACAGCCTGATCACGACCATGTTGCGTCAACCTTTGTCAATTTGTCGGTGACCGCCGCGCCAGGAGACACACTGGGTGGGCAATCGATCGGTGGATGTACCCACCAGTGACCGGCGCCGTAGATACGCCTGCCACAGACCTCCTCCTTCGAGCCACCCCATGCCGGCGAGTTGCCCGCATGACATTTGGCTGCTTGGATTTGCCCTGGGACAAGCCGTCGCCGAAACCGCGCATTATAAACTCCTTCCTGCGATGAATCCAAACCCTCCTCAGACCTCCCCTGCCGACGGCGCTCCATGGGCGCGTTATCGGTCCAAGACATGGGCCACCTGGCTCGCGGCATTGGGGGGCAGCTTGGGCCTGCACCGCTTTTACCTTCGAGGGTGGGGCGATTTGTGGGGGTGGCTGCACCCGTTTCCCACCTTGCTGGGCCTGTTGGGTGTCCTGCGCATGCGTGCGTTCGGACAGGATGACCGGCTTTCGTGGCTGTTGATCCCCATCTTGGGTCTGATGATCACACAGGGCATGTTGCACGCCATCGTGTACGGCCTGCAGTCCGACGACGCCTGGGACCGTCAGCGCAATCCTGGCCACGCGCCCCAACGCACCGGATGGGGCCCGATTTTTGGCGTCATCTTGGCCTTGATGGTGGGCGCCACGATTCTCATGGGCACGGTGGCTTTTGGAGGCCAGAAATTCTTCGAGTGGCAAGGCGAGCGCGCGAAGTCCACGCTCGCAGCCCCTCAGGCGAACAACGCAAGCCCCACGTAGTAGGCCACGGCCGCGATGAATGCGGAGGCCGGGATGGTGAAGATCCAGGCCCAAACGATATTGCCCGCGACGCCCCAGCGGACGGCCGAAGCGCTGCGCACCGAGCCGACGCCCACGATGGCCCCCGTGATGGTGTGCGTCGTCGACACCGGAATGCCCAGCGACGTGGCGAGGAACAAAGTCATGGCGCCACCCGTCTCCGCGCAGAACCCTCCCACCGGTTTGAGTTTGGTGATGCGTTGACCCATGGTCTTGACGATGCGCCACCCCCCCATGAGTGTCCCCAGCCCGATCGCGATGTAGCAACTCCACACCACCCAAGAAGGCGGAGAGGCCTCGCCCGCCGCCATCTGACCCGTGGAAATCAACAGCAACCAAATGATGCCGATGGTCTTTTGGGCGTCGTTGCCCCCATGCCCCAGCGAGTACAGACTGGCCGATACCAGTTGCAATCTGCGAAACACATTGTCAACTCTGAGTGGCGAGGTACGTCGGCACAACCAAGCGACGGCCACCATCAAGATCGACCCTAGCGCGAAACCCAGCATCGGCGACACAAAAATGAAAGCTACAGTCTTCCAAATGCCCGCCGCAATGAGCTTGCTCGCGCCCGCCTTGGCAATCACTGCACCCACAATGCCGCCGATCAGCGCGTGAGAAGAACTCGAGGGAATGCCATACCACCAGGTGATCACGTTCCAGGAGATGGCGCCGGCCAAAGCGCCGAAGACGACGATGTGATCGACCACGCCAGGCTCGACAATGCCCTTGCCCACGGTGGCGGCCACGGTGAGTTTGAACACGAAGATGGCAATGACGTTGCACACGCCAGCGAACACCACCGCGTGCAAGGGTTTGAGCACCCCCGTGGACACCACCGTCGCGATGGAGTTGGCCGCGTCATGAAATCCGTTCATGAAATCGAACGCCAGCGCCAAGGCCACCAGGGCCACCACGCTCCAAAAACCGACCTGTGCCGCATCCATGCGCGTCGGATCCTCAGGAGTTTTCGAGCACCACACCCTCGATGAGGTTGGCGACGTCTTCACACCGGTCGGAGATGGACTCCAACAATTCGTAGATGGCCTTGAGCTTGATGAGCTCGCGCACATCGGGCTCTTCGCGGAAGAGCTTGCTCATGGCCGAGCGCATGACGCGATCGGCGTCCGATTCCAAGCGGTCGATCTCTTCACAGGTCTTCAGCGCCGCCTCGGCCACCGAAGGCTCACTCAGGCGAGGCAACAAGGTGATGGCATGCTGAACGCGCTCGCAGCACTTCACACTCACCTCGGCCAGACGGACCACCTCGTCGGTGAAATGTTGCACGTCATACAAAGACAAGGTCTCGGTCGCGTCTTGTAGCAAGTCCAGCACATCGTCCATGGCGTTGATGAGCTGCAAAATCTGTTCACGGTCGATCGGGGTGATGAAGGTCTTGTGCAGCAGACGATTGACCTCCGCTGTGATGCGATCGGCGGCTCGCTCGGCACCGTCCACTTCCGCCCCGTACTTGGCACGCAGCGTGAGATCCTTGTAGTGTGTGACCAGGTTCAAGAACGCCTTGGCACCCTCGCCAATGCGGGCCCCATGCTCGTTGAACAACTCGAAAAAATTGCCCTCACGGGGCAGCAATTTGCCAAAAATCATGGGCACCAACTCCCTCA
>CAZCJB010000081.1:0-9007 GCA_964498795.1 uncultured Rubrivivax sp.
CCACGCCATGTACCCAAAGAAGGACGGCATGCGGATGCCACGGTCTTCGGCAATGGCTTTGACCATGAAATTGGGCGCATTGCCGATGTAGGTGTTGGCCCCCATGAACACCGAGCCGGCCGAGATCGCCATGAGAATGGCGGCCCCAGACGTCATCAGGTGCTGAGGGTCTCCACCGGCCAGGCTGAAGAACACCAAATAGGTCGGCGCATTGTCCAAGAATGAGCTCAACAGCCCGGACAACCAAAAATAGGCCCAGGGCAAGCCATGACCTTGGGCATCATTGACCGAAGATGCCACGGCCGCGAAGGCGCCTGCCGGTCCTGCCTTGAGCATGGCCAGAACGGGCGCCATGGTGAGAAAGATGCCGGCAAACAACTTGGCCACTTCGGTCATCGGTCCCCATGAGAACTGGTTGCTGTCGCGAACAGCCCTCGGTGTGAGCCACCAAGACACTGCGGCCACCGCCAAGAGCAATCCGTCGCGCAACAACTGCTGCCCCTCCACTGCCGTGCCCTCGACTTCGAAGGCCACGCCCGGTTGCCACGATCCGCTGACCAACACCAAGCCCATCACGGCCAGCAGCGCCAGAAAATTCCAACCCCCTTCGATCGATATCTTGTGGGTGTCGGGCGTGGGGTCCTGCGGCAGCAGATCCTCGTGGCGATACCAGTACCGATCGATGGCGTAGAAAACAATCAGCAGCGACACCACCAGGAACAAAGTGGGTTCAAGCAGGTGCCGCGTGGTCCAGAAGAAATCCACGCCCCGCAAAAACCCCAAGAACAGCGGCGGGTCTCCCAGAGGTGTGAGCGAGCCACCGGCATTGCTGACCAAAAAGATGAAAAACACGATCACATGGGCCACGTGTTTTCGATTGTCATTGGCACGAATGAGCGGGCGAATCATCAGCATGGAGGCTCCCGTGGTGCCCATGATGCTGGCCAACAAGGTGCCTATCGCCAACAAGAGCGTGTTGGTGGCGGGGCTGCCATGGAGGTTTCCTTTGATAAAAATGCCGCCAGCGGCCGTGAACAGGGCCAAGAGCAACACCATGAAAGGCAAGTATTCCGCCAACAGTGTGTGCACCACCATGGCACGAGTGGTGCCCGCGCCAAAGGTCAGCGCAAAGGGCACCAAAAAGGCCGCCATCCACCCCAGAACGATCTTGCCGTAGTGGTGGTGCCAGATCAAAGGTAGCAACAAGGGCATGAGCGCGATGCTCAGCAACAAGCCCGCAAAGGGTACCCCCCACCACGCTGAAAGCCCTTCACCCATCACAGCTGTCTTCTCATTCCAAGAACGTGGTGAATGCCGACATCGGCTCACGTTCAGTCACCAGCGTGTTCTCTATGGCCTGGTGGTTGGCGTAGCCCAGCGACATGCCGCAGACGAGCATTTCATTGGCAGGCATGCCCACATGCGCTTGGATGATTTGGTGGTAAGGGGTGAAAGCTGCCTGCGGGCAGGTGTCCAAGCCCCGAGCCCGTGCAGCCACCATGATGTTTTGCAAAAACATCCCGTAATCCATCCAACTGCCCTGACCCATGATGCGGTCGATGGAAAAGATCAACCCCACAGGGGCGTCAAAGAAGTCGTAATTGCGCGCGGACTGCGCTTGCATGCGCGCGACGTCACCCTTGGCAATGCCCAGGAGGTTGTACAGGGCGAAGCCCACTTTGCGACGGCGGTCGATGAAGGGCGAGCGCCACTCGGCAGGGTAGTAGTTGTACTCGTCCTTCAGTCCTTCCTGCTTGGGATTGGCGGCAAAGGATGCCTGAATTTTGGTGCTCAGACCCTGCTTGGCGGCCCCCGTCAACACATAGACCTTCCACGGTTGCGTGTTGGTGCCAGAAGGCGCACGCGAGGCCACCTCCAAGATGCGCTCAATCACGTCTCTCGGCACGGGAGTGGGCAAAAAGGCGCGGATCGAGCGGCGCGAGGTGATGGCGGCGTCGACGGCGGCGATGGAGTCTGCTGAAGGGGTCATGATGTCAAAGAGGGGGAGCTAAGGGGTTGGGAGTTGGAGCTGAGAAAGCACGCGCACCCACTCGGGGGGCAATGGCGTGGGACGTCGCGTCTCACGATCCACATAAACATGCACGAAGTGCCCGGCCGCCGCAGTCGTGGCAGCGCCTTGTTCGAACAGCCCCAGGTCGTAACGCACGCTGGATCGCCCCAGGTGAGCCACCCGCAGCCCCGCTTCAAGAGCCTGCGGAAAGTGCAGCGGCGAAAAATAGTTGCATTGCGTCTCGACCACGAGGCCAATGACCTTGCCCCGATGAATGTCGAGCACGCCCGCCTCCATGAGAAACCGGTTCACCGCCGTGTCAAAGTAGCTGTAATAGACGACGTTGTTGACGTGCCCGTACACGTCGTTGTCCATCCATCGCGTCGAAAGGGGTTGAAACTCCCGGTAATGCGATCGGGGCCGCGGAGAGGCTCGCTCAGTCATGGACCCCATTTTGCCGTGCTCACGGGCGGTTTCGAAATTGATCACTGGCCTGCCTTTGGCCAGCGCTGCCACGCGTGGAGCGCCAGTTCCAGAGTTTGGCGTTGGACCGCCACGGTGGTGCTCAGGTCGCGCCCATAACCACCGGCCATGGACAAGGCCACGGGAATGCGCCGCGCGGCAAGAAAATCCAACACCTGCCGATCTCGCTGCCCCAGTCCTTGGATTGACAGTTTCAAGCGCCCCAAGCGATCGTTTTCGTGCGGGTCGGCCCCTGCCAGGTAAAAGGCCAATCCGGGAGGCATCCGACTTTGGCAATCCCACGCCGTCTCCAACGCCACCGTCAAAGCTTGCAGATAGGCCTCATCCTGGCAGCCATCGGGCAATTCCACGTCCAGGTCGCTGGCCTCCTTGCGGAACGGAAAATTCTTGGCGCCGTGCAGTGACAAGGTGAACACCGACGGGTCATCCCGAAAGATCGAGGCCGTGCCATTGCCCTGGTGAACATCCAAATCGATCACCCACACCCTCAGAAGACCCCGCTCCCCTCGGTGCACCCGGTGCCACTCGGCCTGCATCAAGCGCGCTGCCACCGCCACGTCATTGAAGACGCAGTACCCTGAGCCCTTGTGCGCATAGGCGTGGTGGGTCCCTCCAGCCAGGTTGGCCGCCACCCCTTCTTCACCGATCAACGCCGCTCGGGCAGCGGCGATCGAGGCTCCCACCGAGCGTCTGGAGCGCTGGACCATCTGCTCCGTCCACGGAAATCCAATTTCGCGCTGCTGCGCCGCACTCAAGGTGCCCTCCACCACGGCGTGGATCCACGCGGGGTCGTGGGCCAGGGCCAGTTCCCCGTCGGTGGCTGCGGGGGCCTCCTGCACCCGGATGCCGGGCACGTGGGCCTCGATCGCCTGTCGAAGCAGACGGTACTTGGTCATCGGGAAGGTATGCCCGGGAGGCAAAGGGAGGACGAACTGGTCGCTGTGAAAGGCACGCATGGCTCGCATTGTGGTTTATTTGCAAAAATCAATAAATTTGTTGCAATGCAGCAAAAAGGGCTTGCAATCCTCCGGACAAACCCTATACTTCGTTTCATGTTGCAGCGCAGCAATGCCTGCAGCCGATCCAAGTCCCAATGACCGTGTTCTCTCAGTTTTTTAAACCCTCACCTCTTTAGGAGACTCAAATGTCGAATTTCATGACCGCCGAACAAGTTCTGGCCGCCAACAAAGCCAATGTGGAAACCCTCTTTGGCCTGACCCAAAAGGCTTTCGAAGGCGTGGAAAAGCTCGTCGAACTCAACCTGCAAGTGGCCAAGACCGCTTTGGAAGAAGTGGCTGACTCCACCCGCGCCGCGCTGTCGGTGAAGGATGCCCAAGAGCTCGTCGCCCTGCAACAAGCCTTGCTGCAGCCTTCGGCTGAGAAGGCGGTGTCTTATGGCCGTCACGTGTACGAAATCGCAGCGGCCACCAACGCCGCCGTGGCGAAGGTCGCTGAGGCCCAAATCGCTGACGCCCAGAAGAAGATGGTTGCTGTGGTGGACACCGCTGTCAAGAACGCCCCCGCTGGCACCGAAAACGCCGTGACCCTGGTCAAGTCGGCCGTGGCGGCCGCCAACAATGCGTTCGAGAGCGTGCAAAAGGCTGCCAAGCAAGCCACTGACATGGCTCAGGCCAACCTCCATGCCATGACTCAGACCGCTGTCAAGGCTTCCCAAGCGCCTGCCAAAGGCCGTCGGGCTTAATTTTCAGGATCTCGAGGAACTTTTTCGCAAGGTGGGTCTCGCACATAGGTCGATCGGGCTTCACGGCTGAGCGACCGCACCTTTCGTCAGTTGTCCTCTTTGGGTTTTGCCAGCAGGCACCCCTTCAAGGGCTCGGTTCTCCGAGCCCTTTTTCTTGGGGGCCTCGCGGCTTCATGGCGAGGCCCGCAGGCCCACGGCAATCTTCGAGCGGATCTCGGCCAACACCGCCTGCGCCGCCTCGCGCCCTAACGCAATCGCACGGCTTCGCGCTGCAAAGTCTGCGCTGCCCACCCCCTGCAAACGGGGGCGCAGCACCACATCGGCATCTTTCAGTTCAAACTGATTGATGCTCTTGCCCATGATGGAGAACGTCTGTAGCAACATCTTGAAGACATCGCCCGTCGGCGCCCCATCGGGTGGCGTGGAGATGTCCACGGCGATGACCAACTCGGCCCCCATTTGCCGTGCGAACCTCACCGGGACCGGAGAGGCCAAGCCTCCATCGACATACTCGCGGTTGCCAATACGCACGGGCTGGAACACCGCCGGGACGGCACTCGACGCCCGTACCGCCGCGCCAGTGTCCCCGCGTTGAAACAGAATCGGCAAGCCATTGTCCAAATCGGTGGCCACGATGCCCAAGGGCAGGCGCATCTGCTCAATCGTGCGGCCGGCCGTCTGCTCGCGCACATAGCGCGCCAGGGCGTCGCCACGGATCAAGCCACGGCCCGGAAACGACCAGTCGGTGATGGCCCCCTCATCCATGGACTGCGCCAAAGACGCCAATTCGCTGCCAGATTTGCCCGAGGCATAGAGCGCGGCCACCAAACTTCCTGCCGACGTGCCCACCACCAAATCCGGACGGATCCCAGCTTCTTCGAGCACCTGAATCACACCGATATGCGCGAAGCCGCGGGCGGCTCCGCCCCCCAAGGCCAAGCCAATCCGGGGCGGCCGCACGGGTCTGGCCGGCAGCGAGGCCGCCCCATCTGCAGGTTTGGCTGGCACTGCTGGCGGCGGCTCGGAGGGCTTCACGGCCGGCGGTGCCACTCCCACCGGAGACGAGGGAGTTGTCGATGGCACGGTTTGACACGCCACCAAACCCACGGTCAACCCAAGCATGGCGAGATGTCGTCGGGAAATCTGCCTTAAATAACTAAACGTCATAAATAACTGAAAAATTTGTAGTTCCAAGAAATATAAGTCGACACTTAGAGTCGCGAATCGGCCCGTAAACCGGCCATTTTGTCACGTGATCCATGTACCGCTACACCGAATTTGATCGTCAATTTGTGCGTGCCCGCGCGGCTCAGTTCCGCGACCAATTGACGCGACACCTTTCCGGCGAACTGTCGGAAGACGCTTTCAAACCGCTGCGCCTGCAAAACGGTTGGTACGTGCAGCGCCATGCCCCCATGCTGCGGGTCGCCATCCCCTACGGGGCCTTGAGCGCCGCACAGTTGCGCGCGCTGGCCGACATCGCCCGTGAACACGACCTGCAAGACCGCGGCACGGCCCAGCAGCGAGGGGGCTTTGGCCACTTCACCACCCGACAGAACTTGCAGTTCAACTGGATCCCCTTGGCTCAGGCGGCCGACGTCATGGACCGCCTGGCCGCCGTGGACATGCACGGCATTCAGACCAGTGGCAATTGCATCCGCAACATCACCAGCGATGCACTGGCGGGCATCGCCCCTGACGAGGTGTTGGATCCTCGCCCCTATTGCGAACTGCTGCGCCAGTGGAGCAGCCTTCACCCTGAATTTGCCTACCTGCCCCGCAAGTTCAAGATCGCAGTAAGCGGCGGTGGCGAGGACCGCGTGGCCCTGCGCTGGCACGACGTGGGGCTGAAGCTGCTTCGCAATGCACAGGGCCTAGTGGGCTTTGAGGTGTATGCCGGCGGCGGCATGGGTCGCACGCCCCTCATTGCGCCTTTGGCACAAGCCTTCGTGGCCTGGCAGGACATCTTGCTCTACCTGGAAGCCCTGGTGCGCGTGTACAACCTCTACGGTCGACGCGACAACCTCTACAAGGCGCGCCTGAAGATTCTGGTGAAGGCCGAGGGTCAGAAGTTCTTCGAGGCGGTCAACGAGGAATTTGCGCAGCTGCTGACCGAAGACACCTATGCGCAGGCGCAGCGCATTCCGCAAGCCGAGCTGGAGCGAATTGCAGCGTGCTTCACAGCGCCTGCAGGCGTGGCATCGGCCCACAGAGCGCTGCCATCCGAACCCAGCGCGCCGCCCCACCCACCGGCCTACGCCCGTTGGCTGCAGCGCAACGTGCAGGCACACCGTCTGCCGCATCTGCGTGCGGTGACCTTGTCGCTCAAGCGCGCAGCGATGGCTCCTGGAGACGCCACGGCCACACAGATGGACGCCGCCGCCGAGCTGGCTGAGCGGTTCAGCCACGGGGAGTTGCGGGTCACGCATGACCAAAATCTGTTGTTGCCTTGGGTGCAAGAGGTGGATTTGCCTGCACTCTGGACGGCTGCCAAGGCAGCCGGCTTTGCCACCCCGAACATCGGCTTGTTGACCGACATGATTGCCTGCCCGGGTGGCGACTTCTGTGCCCTGGCCAATGCCCGCTCCATTCCCTTGGCCGCGGCCCTCATGCAGCGCTTTGAAGACCTGGATCAACTGCACGATATCGGTGACATCGATTTGCACATCAGCGGCTGCATCAACAGCTGCGGCCACCACCACAGCGGGCACTTGGGCATCTTGGGCGTGGACAAGGATGGCAGCGAGTGGTACCAAATCACGGTGGGCGGCTCTGACGGTTCCGCACTGAGCGGCGTGGCTTCGCCCGGAAAAGTCATCGGTCCTTCTTTTGCCGCCGACGAGGTGCCCGACGCGATCGAGGCGGTCATCGACACTTATTTGCAACTTCGACACTCCTCTGAACGCTTCGTCGATACCGTCAAACGGTTGGGGCCTCAGCCTTTCCGAGAGGCTGCCGACCAAGCCCGACAAACCGTGGATGCTTGAGTGACCAGGACAAATCAGCCATGAAATTCATCCCACACGATCTTGACGTTCTCAGTCCAGCACCGGCAGCCGGAGTGACCCTGTCGAATGAAGACGACGTGTTGACTCTGCGCCCCGAGGTCCACCGACTCGATCTCATCACCCTGCATTTCCCCAAGTGGACGGATGGGCGCGCCTATTCACAGGCCCGCCTACTTCGCTCTCGACTGGGCTACACGGGAGCGCTGCGAGCCACCGGCGATGTTCGCGTGGACATGCTGCCGTTGCTGCGGCGCACCGGGTTCGATGAAGTGCAATTGGCGCCAGGTGAATCCCCTGAAGTGGCACGGCGCGTGCTGCGGCTCCAGCCTGCGCCGTACCAGGCGTTTGAGCAGGCCCTCGAACGGGCTGCATGATCATGCAACCCTCGGGAGCCAAAATCTTTTTCGTCGGTGCCGGTCCCGGTACGGCCGATCTCATCACCGTGCGCGGCGCGCGCGCCCTGTCGCGGGCCCGCGTGGTCTTGCATGACGCCCTCACCGATCCCGAACTCCGAGCCCTGGCACCGCAGGCACATTGGATCGATGTGGGCAAGCGAGGCTTTTGCGACGCCATGGGCCAGACCCGCATCAACGCGTTGCTGGTGCAGCATGCCAACCAGGTGATCGGTGCGCCTGAAGAGCACGATGCAAGCTCCCGCTCGGTGCTGGTGAGACTCAAGGGCGGTGACCCCAGTGTGTTTGGCAGGCTTGAGGAAGAATTGAGTGCGCTTTGGTCTGCAGGCATCCAGCCAGACGAGGTGGAGGTGGTTCCTGGCGTCACGGCTGCCCTCGCCGCCGCTGCGGCCACGCAACGGCCGCTGACGCGCCGAGGACGGGGTCGCACCGTGAGCCTCACCACCGCCATGACACAGGCAGGCGAACTCCAGGCTCCACGAACAGCCGACACGCAGGTGTATTACATGGCCGGCCGTCAACTCGGCGCGCTGAGTCGTCAACTGCGCGAGGCCGGATGGCCAGCGCACACAAGCGTCCAGGTGGTGTCCAGGGCGGGTTGGCCCGATGCACTGAGCTCGGATCATCAGGTTCAATCGCTCGCCGAAGCCAGCCTCCTGCACAGCGGACGACCCACGGTGGTCTGCGTGGGCGTCGGATCCACCCCGCTGCGACGCCTTTCTTCAGCCGCCACGACGGCCCGGGACCAAGCGCTCGCCTAGGCTGACCCTGCGAGCACCTCGGACTCCGTAAAAACCCGGATCGCGACGTCGTAAAATCTCCCCGTTATCGCCAGCTGGCCGCTTGAGCGGCCCCACTTCCATGACCCACGTCGTCACCGAATCGTGCATCCGCTGCAAATACACCGATTGTGTGGATGTCTGTCCTGTGGATTGCTTCCGCGAAGGCCCGAACTTTCTGACCATCGACCCCGATGAGTGCATCGATTGTGCCGTGTGCATTCCCGAGTGTCCCGTCAATGCCATCGTGCCGGAAGAGGACGTGCCCAGCGACCAATTGGCCTTCATCAAGCTCAATGCCGATTTGTCGCGCAAGTGGCCCAGCATCACGCGCAGCAAGACGCCGTTGCCGGATGCGGACGAGTGGAAAGACCGCAAAGACAAGCTTTCTGAACTGATTCGCTGATGAGTACTTCTGTCATCGAGACCGACGCCGTCATCGTCGGCGCCGGCCCGGTGGGCCTGTTCCAAGTGTTTGAATTGGGCCTGTTGGAAATCAAGGCCCATGTCATCGACTCCTTGGCCTACCCGGGTGGCCAATGCGTGGAGCTCTACCCCGACAAACCCATCTACGACATCCCGGCCGTGCCCGTGTGCACGGGCCAAGAGCT
>CAZCJB010000081.1:9107-11900 GCA_964498795.1 uncultured Rubrivivax sp.
CCGCTGGACATGCTGTTGGTGTTCTTCGGCTTGAGCCCCAAGTTGGGCCCGATCGCCGAGTGGGGTCTCGAGATCGAACGCAAGCAGCTGGCCGTGGACACCGAAAAATTTGAAACCAACGAGCCTGGCATCTTTGCGGTGGGGGACATCAACACCTACCCCGGCAAGAAAAAACTCATCTTGTCGGGCTTTCACGAGGCCGCGCTGGCCGCGTTTGGTGCCAGCCCCTACATCTTCCCGGACAAGCGGGTGCTGTTGCAGTACACCACCACCAGCCCCAAATTGCACAAAGTCTTGGGCGTGGAATCGCCCACCTTCGACTGATTTGGACCGATAATTCTCGAAATTCGCTAGGGGTGTTGGCCGGGCTCGAAGAGCCTGGACGACTGAGAAAGTCCCTTTGAACCTGATTGAGGTAATCCTCGCGCAGGGAAGCAGTCTCCAGCACAGGCCGCATGAAGCCGCCTGCACCGCGCCAGACGCTGACCTGCCGATTCTTGCAGGAGGCATCTGATGAAACATGTGCACTTGACCCCCATTGCTGTCGCGTCAGCCCTGAGCGCAGCCCTGTGTCCTGGTGCTGCCGCCTGGGCGCAGACATCCACCACAACCGCGTCCACGTCCACCGCAACATCGCCATCACAATCGGTGACCATCACAGGGCGCCAAGACCGTGTGTCGGTGGGTGGCTTTGGTGACAGCATGCTGTCACGGTCTCCGTTGCAGGCGCAAGTGGTCCATGCGGAGGCATTGACCGATGCTGGCGTCACCTCGCTCATGGGTCTGACGCGGTTTGATGCCTCGCTGAGCGATGCCTACAACGCTGAGGGCTATTGGAGCAATTTCACAGCTCGCGGCTTTGTGCTGGACAACCGGAGCAACTTCCGCCGCGATGGGTTGCCCATCAACGCTGAGACGGCCCTGCTGCTGGACAACAAAGAGCGCATCGAAGTGCTCAAAGGCACCAGCGGCATCCAGGCCGGCCAAAGTGCGCCCGGTGGCCTGGTGAACCTGGTGGTCAAGCGCCCGGTAGACCATTTGCGGCGTGCCACCGTAGAGTGGCAACAAAGCGGAACCGCCACAGTCTCCATGGATTGGAGCGAGCGCTTCGGACCTGACCGACATGCAGGCCTGCGGGTGACCGCCTCGGCAACGCACCTGGACCCGGTCTATCGGGACACCCGGGGTCGACGGCGCATGGCGGCCCTTGCCGCCGACACCCGCTTGAGCAACGGAGGTCTGCTGGAAGTGGACGTGGAGTCCTCGCACCAGAGCCAACCCAGCGTGCCGGGCTTCAGTCTCTTGGGCGACACGGTCCCTGACGCGCGCCGCGTGGACCCACGCGTGAATCTCAACAACCAACGTTGGACCCAACCGGTGGTGATGGACGGGCAAACGGCCTCGGTGCGCTGGCAACAGCCTTTGAATGCGCAGTGGCGATTCACCGCCCATGGTCTGCAGCAGCGTCTAACCTCGGACGACCGTACCGCGTTTCCGTTTGGCGTCTTTGAGCCCGACTACAGCTGCCCGCAATGGTGCGACCGGTATGCCCCCGACGGCACGTTCAGCTATTGGGAGTTCGTCAGCAACCGGGAGCACCGCAACACGCGTGCGCTGGATGTTTCCTTGCAAGGACGCTTTGCAGCGGCCGGCTGGGAGCATCAGGTTCAACTGGGTGCGCTGCGCTCCACCTTCGAAGCCAAGTTTCAGGATCAGGTGTTTGACCTTGCAGGCACGGGGCGCATTGACGGCGCTTTACAGGCGGCGCCTTCAGCCGGTTACACCAGCGTTAACACTAACCGCAATGAGCGCAGCACCGAGCTGTATGTGCGCGACAAGGTACGGCCCAACCCGTGGGCCGAGTTGTGGTTCGGCCTGCGCCACACCCGGCTGCAGCGCGACACCGTGCTCACCAGTGCCGGCGACGAGGGGCTGCAGCCCACGCGCGGCGCAGCCTCGGCCACCATCCCCTGGCTGGCGTTCAGCCACGACCTGGGCCGCAACACGCTTGGCTATCTCAGTTGGGGCGAAGGGCTGGAGACCGAGGTCGTGCCCAACCAGCTGCGCTACACGAACCGGGGCCAGCCCTTGCCCGCGCTCAAGAGCCGACAAACCGAAGTGGGTCTGAAGCACAGCGGTGACACGTGGTCTGGCAGCGTGGCGCTCTTTGACATCCGCCGTCCGCAGTCGGCCGATCAAGGCGCATGCGACAGCCTGAACAGCTGCACACGGATCATCGATGGCAGCGCCGTTCACAAAGGATTTGAAGCGCAAGCCCAAGGCTTGATCGGTGTGGGCGGCCCTTGGACCTGGAATGCCGGGGTCATGCTGCTGAATGCCCGACGCGCAGGCTCAAGCGACGCGGCAAGCCATGGCCTGCGCCCCGTGAACGTGCCCGCCCAAACGTTGCGCCTGGGGGGAACATACCGTGTGGCCTCATGGCATGGCTTGGACCTGGGCGCGCAGCTGGTCGCAGAAGGCAATCGCACGGTCCTGCCCGGTGACAACGCCACCGTCATTCCCGGTTGGGGCCGGGCGGACCTGTCGGCACGTTGGCGGCAGCGCGTGGGAGACAGCACGCTCACCTGGCGTGCAGGCGTGGACAACGTCACGGACCGACGCGCATGGAAAGAGTCCCCCTACAGCTTTGGCCACGTGTACTTGTTCCCTCTTGCGCCCAGGACTGCGAGGGTGAGTGTTCAGATAGACCTGTAAAAGCTGGCTATAATTCAAGGCTATTCCCCGATAGCTCAGTCGGTAGAGCGCCGGACTGTTAATCCGTAGGTCCCTGGT
>CAZCJB010000082.1:0-11722 GCA_964498795.1 uncultured Rubrivivax sp.
CGTTGTCGGTCGGCGCAAAGTGACTGCCGATGGGGCGGCCCAGTCCCTCTTGCGCACCGTCGATGAAAGCCTTGCGATCGATCGCATGGGTCAAGGCGCGGCGCACGCGCACGTCGTCAAACGGCTTTTTGCGGTTGTTGATGGCCAGCAGACCCTTGCCCGCCGTGCTGCCCACTTCCACCACAAAGCGCTTGTCGGCCTGAAACTGCTTGAGCGATTGCAGGGCACCGAATCGCGGCATGCCATCGATGTCGCCGGCCAACAGCGCCGCGACCTGCGCAGCCGCGTCGTTGATGAAGCGGAAGGTCACTTTCTTCAACGCCACCTTGGCGGCTTCACGATATGCGTCGGACTTGACCAGCGTGACCGCAGAGCCTTTGGCCCAGGACTCCAGCTTGAAGGGGCCGGTGCCCACCGGTTTGGTGGCTGCTTGATCGGCCGAGCTGGGGTGCAAGATGACCGCCGTGTTCTCGCCCAAGCGGAAAGGCAGGGTGGCATCGGCGTTGTTCAAGGTAAGGATGACCGTGTACGGATCCTCGGCTGTGACGCGTGCGATGTTGTCAAACACGGCCTTCTTGGCTTTGTTGGTGCTGCCAGGAGCCCGGGCCCGGTCGAAGCTGAACTTCACTGCCGCCGAGTCCATGGGCGCGCCATCGGAAAACTTCACGCCCTTGCGCAGGCGGAAGGTGTAGCTCTTGCCGTCGGGGGTGATGGACCACGCTTCGGCCAGCAGCGGGGTGACGGCACCGTCCACACCGATGCGGGTCAGGCCTTCGAAAATGTTGTAGTGCACGATTTCACCGATGGCCGCAGCCGGGGCCGTGGTGGGATCAAGGCCCGGTGGCTCCAGAATCATTCCAACAATGACGCTGTCTTTGCGGCCAGCTGCTTGCGCAGCCGCCCAGGCGCCCACCATGGGCGCGCCAGCGATCAGGGTGTTCAACGAACGGCGGGAAATTTTCATCTCAAGCTCCTTGAGGGGTAAAGGGTGGCATGACGAGCATTCTGCGCCAAGCGCAAGCTGGCCTATGTGTGGGATGACCCTAAGGTCTGTGGTGGGCTGTGCGCCCCGGGGACGGCCGCCAGCAGGCGCTGGGTGTAGGGGTGCTGCGGCCTGGAAAACAGTGTGTCTGGATCACCTTGCTCCACGATACGCCCAGACTGCAGCACCACCACGTGGTCGCATACCAGGTCGATCACGCTCAGGTCGTGGCTGATGAACAGGTAGGTCACGCCAAACTGGTCTTGCAAGTCCTGCATGAGGTTGAGGACCTGCGCCTGGACGGACACATCCAGCGCACTGACCGGCTCATCGGCCACGATCAAACGGGGACGGGTGATGAGGGCACGGGCAATGGCAATGCGTTGCCGTTGCCCCCCTGAAAACTCGTGCGGGTATTTTTCGAGATCGGTCGCACGCAGCCCCACCGCGTCCAAGGCCTCGGTGGCACGTAGGCGCCGCTCATCTCGTCCGACCCCATGCAAGATCGCCAAAGGCTCGGACACCGTCTGCAAAATGGTTCGCCGGGGATCCAGCGACCCATAGGGGTCTTGGAACACCATCTGAATCTTTGCACGCGTGGCACGGAGTTGCGCACTCGACAAGGTGTTCAAGTCTTGCCCGTCCAGCTCGATGCGCCCTGCCGACGGGCGCTCCAGCGCCATGACGAGCCGGGCCAGCGTGCTCTTGCCCGAGCCCGATTCGCCCACGATGCCCACGCTGCTGCCGGCTTGCACGGTCAAGCTGACGTCGTCTAGCGCCTGAATGCGAGGCGCCGCCATCCACAGACTCTCTCGAGGCAGGCGGTACACCTTGGAGACGCCCTGCACACTCAAGACCGGTGTCGTCATGCCCGGGCCTTCCAGCATCGTGACTGGTGCCCGGGAGCCACCCACTCAAGGGCCGGCGCATCATCGCCACAGTGCGGCAAAGCCACCGGGCAACGAGGCGCAAAGCTGCAACCCGGCCGAGGCTCCATGGGATCGGGAACTCGCCCTGGAATCGTGACCAAGCGGGTGCCTCGGGGCAAGCCGATACGAGGTCGCGCTGCGAAGAGCCCGCGCGTGTAGGGATGCGACAGGCGAGCGAAGACCTCTGAGGTCGGCCCGCCTTCAACCACCTCTCCGGCGTACATAACCAGCATCTGACGCACGCGCTCGGCCATCACGCCCAGGTCATGGCTGATCAGCAGCAGGCCCATCCCATCGGCAGCCACCAGCTCATCGATGAGATCCAATACTTCGCGCTGGATCGTGACATCCAAGGCCGTGGTGGGCTCGTCGGCGATCAACAGGTCCGGACTACATGCCAACGCCATGGCAATCACCACGCGCTGTCGTTGGCCCCCCGAGAGTTGGTGGGGAAAGGCATCGAGCCGCTTGGAGGCCTGAGGCAGCTGCACACGTTCAAGAAGCCTCAGCGCCTCGGCCCTCGCCGCGCGGGGATCCAACTGCCGGTGAAGACGCAACCCTTCTGCGATTTGCCGTCCGATCGTGTGCAAGGGGTTGAGCGCCGTCATCGGCTCTTGAAACACCATGCCCATGCGTCGGCCTCGCCACAGACACCAGGCGGCCTCATCCAGTGCCGTCAACTCTTGGCCCGCCAGGCGGATCGACCCCGATACTTGGGCGCCCTCGGGCAACAAACCCATCAGCGCCAGTGCGGTCATCGACTTGCCGCAGCCCGATTCGCCGATGAGACCCAGCGTGTCTCCACGGCGCATCGAGAAAGACACGCCTCGCAGCACCGGGGCCAGCCCTCGCGGGGTAGGCAAGCTGACCCGCAGCTGGTCCACTTCGAGGAGGGTGTCGCTCAAGGCCATAGATGCAAGTCTAGCCTGTGCGCAGGCGCAAAGGACCCCCACCCCCTGCACGCCAAGATGCGTCCATGGGGTCAATGCGTGGACATGCTCATCGCCTGCTGCGGGGCCATTCGCACCCGTTGGGCGCGCGACCCGACGCAGGGGGCGTGAGCTTTTGTGTGTACTCCGGCGATGCACAAGCCATCGAGTTGTTGCTGTACGACCGCGTGGACGACGCCGAACCCTCCCGCACGGTGACCTTGTCGTCGTCCCGACACCGGACATGGCACTACTGGCATGTGTACGTCGAGGGGTTGCGAGCGGGGCAGCTGTACGCCTATCGTGCACATGGACCGTTTGACCCGCTGCGGGGACAGCGCTTCGATGGCGACAAGGTGCTGCTGGACCCTTACGGTCGTGCGGTGGCCGTGCCGCGCCAATGGCACCGTGCCGCCGCGTGTGCGCCTGGGCGCAATGATGCGCAGGCTTGCAAAAGCGTCGTGGCCGATGACCATGCCTACGATTGGGAAGGGGATCGGCCGCTGCGCCGACCTTTCGCGCACACGGTCATCTATGAGCTTCATGTGCGTGGGTTCACCGCTCACCCCAGTTCAGGCGTCGGCGCCGAACGGCGCGGGACCTTTGCCGGATTGATCGAAAAGATTCCCTACCTGCGCGCCTTGGGGATCACGGCTGTCGAGCTCTTGCCCATCTTTCACTTCGACCCGCAGGATGCGCCTTCTGGCTTGGTGAATTACTGGGGATACGCACCCCTGTCCATGTTCGCGCTTCACGCGGCCTACGCATCCAGCGCCGAGCCTTTGGAGGTGCTCAACGAATTTCGCGATCTGGTCAAGGCCTTGCATCGTGCCGGCATCGAGGTCATTTTGGACGTGGTCTACAACCACACGGCCGAGGGCAATGAAGCGGGGCCCACCGTGAGTCTGCGAGGTCTGGACAACGCCACGTATTACCTTTTAGAAGAGTCAGGTCGATACGCCAATTTTTCGGGTTGCGGCAACACCTTGAACGCCAATGCCTCGGTAGTGCGCCGGCTCATTGTGGACAGCCTCCACTACTGGGTGCAGGTCATGCATGTGGATGGCTTTCGCTTTGATCTGGCGGCCATCCTGTCGCGCGACGAGCACGGGCAAGCGCTGGCGGCGCCACCCATTCTGTGGGACATCGAATCCGACCCTCTGCTGGCCGGCACCAAGCTCATTGCAGAGGCTTGGGATGCTGCGGGCCTGTACCAGGTGGGCCACTTCATGGGAGAACGCTGGAAGGAATGGAACGGCAGATTCCGTGACGATGTGCGCATGTTTGTTCGCGGTGACCCCGGCCAGGTGCGCGCCATGGCCGACCGCTTGCTCGGCAGCCCCGCCCTGTACGCCAGCCAACCGCATGAGTCCACGCGCAGCATCAATTTCGTCACCAGCCACGATGGATTCACCTTGCGCGATTTGGTGTCTTACAGCCACAAACACAATGAAGCCAACTTGGAAGGCAACCGGGATGGGAGTCCGGTCGACTGGAGTTGGAACTGTGGGGTCGAGGGTCCCAGTGAGCTGCCCGAGATTGAAGAGCTGCGCGCTCGGCAGACCCGCAACTTTTTGGCCATCAACCTGCTGTCATTGGGCACCCCCATGCTCCTCATGGGTGACGAGATGGGTCGCACGCAAGGCGGCAACAACAATGCTTACTGCCAAGACAACGCAGTGAGTTGGCTCGACTGGTCGTTGCTGGACCGGCACGCCCACCTGCACCGCTTCACCACGACCTTGTTGCGACTGCGACGTCTGCGCGAGTCGATGCGCTGCGAACACCCGTTGTCCTTGACGGAGCTGATGGCGCGCCTGAGAGCGCAAGTCCATGGTCAGCGATGTGGCGCGCCAGACTTCGGTGAGGCCTCACACCACCTGGCCATCAGCCTGCACAGCCTTCGAGGAAACCTGTTCATGTACTGGGCTCTCAATGCAGGCCCTCAGTCAGTCACCTTTGACCTGCCTGCGCTGCCCACGCAGGCCACCTCCGGGTGGAAGAAGGTGGTCGACACGTCGCTGCCGCCCCCGATGGAGATCCATCTCATGGACCAAGCGAGCCTGGTCACAGGTGGTGCGCTTGAGGTGCCACCCCGTGCCACGGTGGTGTTATTTGCGGAACTGCCAGCGCACCTGGCATCAAACTAACGCTGTCGGGCCAGCTTGGGGTCCCACAGGTCACGCAAGCCATCGCCCAGCAAGTTCAAGCCCAGCACACTGAGCATGATGGCCACGCCCGGATACACCGCCAACATGGGCGACTGGAACAGTTGAGTCTGCGCCTCGTTGAGCATGCGACCCCAACTCGGTTGAGGCGGTTGGGTGCCCAAGCCTAAATAACTCAAGGCCGCTTCAGCGAGGATGGCCGTGGCAAAGGAAATGGTGGCTTGCACGATGAGCACGCTGGCGATGTTGGGCAACACGTGGTCCCAGGTGATGCGCCAGCCCCCTTTGCCCGCGGTTCGAGCGGCCAGCACAAATTCTCGCGCCCATACCGCCTGGGCCGCACCACGACTGATGCGAGCAAACACAGGGATGTTGAAAATGCCAATGGCCAAGATACTCATCACCAGCCCCGGGCCATAAATGGCGGTGAGCATGATGGCCGACAACAACGCCGGGAAGGCAAACGTGAAGTCGGCGGCACGCATGATGACTTCTTCCAGCCAGCCACGTCGCGCAGCCGCCACGCACCCCAGGGCGACGCCCGCGAGCACTCCAATGCCCACAGCGATCACCCCCACGACGATGGAGTTTTGGGCTCCCACCAAGAGTTGCGACGCGATATCACGGCCGAGGCTGTCGGTACCCAGCCAATGGGCTGCCGAGGGGGGTTGCAGTTTGGCGGGAATGTCAATCTCCGCCGGTGGGTAAGGCGACCAACACAGCGATAACAAGGCCATCGCCGCCAACAGGCCGGTCAACACCGCGCCGATGACAAAGCTCTTGTGCCCGAGGGCCCGACGCCAAAAGTCGGAGCCTCTTGCCTTGGCGGTCGTCACGCTGGGGCTGGAAACGCTCAAGCTTCGCTCCCACGCAGCCGCGGATCGACCCAGGCATAGAGCACGTCCACGACAAAATTCACCACCACCACAACCCCGGCCAACAACATCACCACATCACGTACGACCACCAGGTCGCGATTGCTAATGGCCTGAAACACCAATCGACCCACCCCAGGCAAGACGAAGACGTTTTCCACGACGATGGTGCCGGTGATGAGGTTGGCAAACTGCAAGCCCATGATGGTGAGCACGGGAATCATGGCGTTGCGCAACACGTGGCCCCATAAAGCCTGCCGCCGGGTCAGGCCCTTGGCCCGGGCCGTGCGCACGAAATCCTCCCGCATCACTTCGAGCACGGCCGAACGCGTCACCCGCGCCAGAATGGCCGCCTGCACCAGGGCCAAGGCCACAGCGGGCAGCAGCAAGGCCTGCAGGGCCTCCCACACACCGCCCCCGTCCTCCTCGGTCCAGCCGGGAAACCCGCCCGCGCTCACCCATTGCAACTTCACGGCAAAGAGCAAGATCAGCAAGATGGCGAACCAAAAGTTGGGGATGGCAATGCCCATTTGACTGGCCGCCATCACCCCCACATCACCCAACCGGTTGTGCCGAGAAGCGGCATACACCCCCAGCGACAGCGCCAAGGTCACGCTCAAGGCCATGGACAGCACGGCCAAAGGCAGGGTCACACGCAAACGCTCGGCAATGAGCTCGGACGTCGGGGTGTCATAGCTGATGCTGCGCGCGGTTTGCCCGTGCAGCAATCCGCCCACCCATTGGGTGTAGCGCTGCAAAGGCGGCCGGTCCAAGCCCAGCTTCTTTTGCAACGCGTCCAGGGATTCTGGCGTGGCGGTGTCGCCCAGAATCACCTCCGCCGCATTGCCCGGCAGCAGCTCCAACACCGCAAACACCACGGCCGAGGCCACAGCCAGGGTGGCCACAAAGGTCAACAATCGTCGCAACAAGAACGGTCCCATCGAGGGCTATCATGCCTCATCCGGGCACGGCTCCTCCACAAGCCCCCCCCTCGCTCCTGTTCACCTTTGCCTTCTTCCCATCTTCATTCAGCTCTTTGGTCCATGTCCTCCGCACCCACCCCAAGCGCTCAACCCGCGGCCCCTGCCGCCCCGATGGGTTTTGACACCACCCAGGTCTTCATAGGCGGTGTCTGGCAGGCCAGCCGCTCCGGTCAGCTGCTCGAACTCGTCAACCCCTCCGACGGAACATGCCTGGCCCACATCGCACGAGGTCAAGCCGCCGACATTGACGCGGCGGTGAAGGCCGCGCAAGCGGCGCTCGATGGCACGGTGGGCGACACGCCAGAAGGTTCGGGCCAAGGCGAATGGGGCCGCCTCACCGCCGCCGAGCGAGGGCGCATCCTCCTGCGCATAAGCCATGCTGTGTTGGCCCAAGCCGATGAGCTCGCCCGACTCGAAGCGCTGGATGTGGGCAAGCCGCTCAAACAAGGCCGCGCCGATGCGGTCGCGTTGGCGCGCTACCTGGAGTTCTATGGGGGCGCCGCCGACAAGGTGCATGGTGAAAGCATTCCGTTTGCCAACGGCTATACCGCCTTCACGGTGCGTGAACCCCATGGGGTGACCGCGCACATCGTGCCGTGGAACTACCCCATGCAGATCATCGGGCGCAGCGTCGGCGCCGCCCTGGCCATGGGCAATGCGTGCGTGCTCAAGCCCGCCGAAGAAGCGTGCCTCACCGCTTTGGCTTTCGCCCACATCGCCCACGAAGCCGGTCTGCCGGCGGGCGCCTTGAACGTGGTGCCAGGCTTGGGAGAAGAGGCTGGGGCGGCCCTGTCCTCTCACCCCGGGGTGCGGCACATCTCCTTCACAGGATCGGTTCAAGTGGGTGCGCTCATTCAGGCTGCCGCTGCGCGTCAAGCCGTGCCCGTCACCTTGGAGTTGGGTGGCAAGAGTCCTCAAATCGTGTTCGCTGACGCGGACTTGGACGCGGCGCTGCCCTTTTTGGTCAATGCCGGCATTCAAAACGCGGGGCAAACCTGCTCGGCGGCCAGTCGCATTTTGGTGGAGCGCTCCATCTTTGATGAAGTGGTGTCGCGCATGGCCGAGCGCTATCGTGCATTGAGGGTGGGGCCCGCTTGTGACGATCCCGATGTGGGCCCCGTCATCTCCTCGCGTCAGCGTGACCTCATCGCGGGCTATTTGAAGCTGGTCCAAGACAGTGGATTGCGTGTGGCCGCACAAGCCACGTTGCCTGCGTCATTGCCTCAAGCGGGCTGCTATGTGGCGCCCACCTTGGTGGCCGACGTCGAGGCCGGACACCGCATCGCCCAAGAGGAGATTTTTGGCCCGGTGCAGGCGGTGATTCCGTTTGAGGGCGAGGCACAAGCCCTGCGCATTGCCAACGGCACGCCCTACGGGTTGGTGGCCGGTGTGTGGACCCGCGATGGCAGTCGCGCCTTGCGAGTGGCGCGGCGCTTGCAGTGTGGCCAAGTGTTCATCAACAATTACGGGGCGGGAGGTGGTATCGAACTGCCTTTTGGTGGCGTCAAGCACTCCGGGCATGGGCGAGAAAAAGGTTTCGAGGCCCTCTACGGTTTCTCAGTGCTCAAGACCTTGGCCATCAAGCACGATTGATCGGCCCGCTCACCGTTCAAAGATTTCAAGCGATCTGCTCAGGAGGATCTCATGAGACTCAAAGATAAGGTGGCTGTGGTCACCGGTGGTGGTTCCGGTTTTGGCGCCGGCATCGTGCAGAAATTTGTCGCCGAAGGCGCCAAGGTCATCGTGGCCGACCTCAACCTCGAGGCTGCCCAGCAGGTCGCGCAGGCCCTCGGCCCCAACGCTCTTGCGGTGCGAGCCAACGTCACCCATCGCGACGACGTCAAAGCAATGATGGACGCGGCGCAGTCGGCCTTTGGCGGCTTGGACATCTTGGTGAACAACGCAGGCATGGGGCATTTGCCTCAGCCCCTCGAAGGCCTGCCCGAGGAAGAGTGGGACCGCTTGATGACCCTCAATACCAAGTCGATCTACTTGGCCATGCGCGAGGTCGTGCCGCGCTTCAAGGCTCAGGGGCATGGCGCGGTGCTCAACATGGCCAGCACGGCCGGCGTGAGCCCTCGGCCACGACTGGCCTGGTACAACGCCAGCAAAGGCTGGGTGATCACGGCCACCCGAGCTTGCGCCGTCGAGTTGGCGCCCTTCGGCATCCGTGTCAACGCGCTCAACCCCGTGGCGGGTGAAACCCCGATGCTCAAGACCTTCATGGGCGAGGACTCCCCCGAGGTGCGTGCCAAGTTTCTGGCCAGCATCCCACTGGGTCGCTTTTCCACCCCTCAGGATTTGGGCAACGCGGCGTGCTTCCTGTGCAGCGATGAAGCCAGCATGATCACTGGCGTGTGCATGGAGGTCGACGGCGGTCGGTGTATCTGAGGCTCGGAGGCGCTCAATCCAGCACCGCCGCCATGGCGCTGGCTGCGCGCTCGACATTGGCTGTGTTCAATCCGGCCACACACATGCGGCCCGAGCGCACCAGGTACACCCCAAACTCCTCGCGCAACCGATCGACCTGCTCGGCGGTCAACCCGGTGTAGCTGAACATGCCCCGCTGGGTCAAGACGTAATCGAAATTTCGGCCGGGTCGCTTGCGGCTCAACACCGCATGCACGGCTCGGCGCATGGCCGCAATCCGCTCGCGCATCTGCGCCACATCCGCCTCCCAGGAGGCACGCAGTTCAGGCTGCGTCAACACCCGGCTGACGATGCCCGCGGCGTGCAACGCTGGGCTGGAATAGTTGCGACGCACCGTGGCTTTCAGCTGCCCGAGCACCTTGTCGGCCTCAGCGGCGCTGGCGCACACCACGCTGAGCGCGCCCGCCCGCTCCCCATACACGCTCATGCTCTTGGAAAACGAGTTGGCCACAAAAAAGCTCAAGCCCGCATCGGCCAAGGCCCGGACCGCAAAGGCATCTTCAGCGATGCCTTGTCCATACCCTTGATAGGCCAGGTCCAAGTAAGGTAGCAAGTCACGCTCGCGCAGCACGGGGATCAACTGCTGCCATTGCGCCACGCTCAAATCCACGCCGGTCGGGTTGTGGCAGCAGGCGTGCAGCAGCACCACCGATCGGGGCGGCAGGGCCTGCAAGGCCTCCACCATCGCCTCAAAACGCAAGCCACCGGTGGGCGGGTCGTAGTAAGGATAGGTACCCACTTTCAACCCCGCGCCTTCAAACACCGCTCGGTGGTTGTCCCAGCTGGGGTCGCTCACCAAAAGCCCGCTCTGAGGGAACCAGGCTCTGAGGAAGTCGGCCCCCACGCGCAGCCCTCCACTGGAACCCACCGTTTGGATGGTGGCCAGCCGCGAATCTCGGACCACCGGGTGGTCTTCACCGAACAGCAATTGCCCCACGGCCCGACGCATATCGGCAGACCCTTCCATCGGCAAGTAGGGTTTGGGTGCCAACTCCGCCAGCATTTGCGCCTCGGCCCGTTGCACACATGACAGCACCGGGATGCGACCGGCATCGTCAAAATAAATCCCGATCGACAAGTTCACCTTGTCGGCGCGAGGGTCCTTTTGAAACGCCTCGTTCAAGCTGAGGATGGGGTCACCCGCATAGGGGTCCAGATGTTCAAACAAGCTCATGCCGCCAGGGCCCTTTCAATGTCTTTGGCGATGGATGCTGGCGAGTCTGTGGGCGCATAGCGCGCCACCACCCGACCGTCGCGGCCGATCAAAAACTTGGTGAAGTTCCACTTGATGCCTGTTGTGCCCAACAGGCCAGGGGCTTGGGTCTTGAGCCAGCGCCACAGAGGGTGCGCGTGGGCACCATTGACCTCCCCCTTGGTCATCATGGGAAAGCTCACCCCGTAGTGCGTTTGACAAAACCCGGCGATCTCTTCGTTGGCCCCGGGGTCTTGGCCGCCAAACTCGTTGCTTGGAAACCCCAAGACCGTCAAACCCTGGTCTTGGTAGGTGTGCCACAGGGCTTCCAAGCCCGCAAATTGGGGGGTGAAACCACAGCGGCTGGCGGTATTGACCACCAAGAGCACGCGACCGCGCAAGGCGGCCAGGGAAAAGGGCTGGCCCTCAATGGTGAGGGCCTCAAAGTCGAACGCAGTGGGCTCGGGGGTTGGGGTCATCAACATCTCCTGTGAAAGGCCATCAACGTCAAGTCAACGCCGCGTCACCCACAGCGACGCGGCCACAATGAGCGTACCACCCACGCACAGCTGCAGGGTCAACACCTGCGAACCCCACCACACAGACGATATCGAGGCGAACAACACCTCGGTGATCATGAGCACGGCCGTTGCATTGGCGGGCAACCGGGCGGCACCATACTGCAGCGCCAAGTTGCCTCCTAAAAAGGCCCAGGCCACGAGGGCTGAGAAGACCAGCGGCTCCCACGCCCAAGCAACTGGCGCGTGCACACCCGCTGAAGCTCCGACCGCGCTGGCCGTGACCCCTGCCACCACAGCACCTCCCAAGAACATCGCCAACAAACGGGCCTGCGCGGGCTGGTGCGCTTCGCGGCGCAGCATGACATTGTTCAAGGCAAATGAAAACCCGCCGAGCACGCCCAACCAGTCCGACAAAGACTGCGGAAACGGCCAGCGTCCGCCGTCTTGCGGCCACAACACGACGGCCGCACCAGCCAAGGCCAAGGCCACCCGCAGGGCGGCAAACCCGGTGAGCGGCTCACGCAAGATCCAACGCGCCAAAGCCACCGCCCACAAAGGCATCAGGTAGAACAACAACACCACACGCACCACATCGCCGATGGTCACCGCCCAGTTGAACGAGGCATTGGTGGCGCCGGCCGCCACCACCAACCAAAAGAGGCTCGGGCGGCTCAGCAGTTCGCGCCAGGCCGAAGGACGCCACAGCGTCATCC
>CAZCJB010000083.1:0-11607 GCA_964498795.1 uncultured Rubrivivax sp.
GGTCAACGAGCCAAAGAGCCCCGAGGCCGCCAGGATCTTCACCATCGGATAAATCATGACCTGCACGGGGATAAAAGCGCCCAGCAACAACACGCCATAGAACCACTCAGCGCCTCGAGGGCGCCACAAGCTCAGCGCGTAGCCATTGAGGGCGCCCACCAGAATCGGCAACACGGTGCTCGGGATGACAATGACGACCGAATTCCAAAAGCCCACTCGCACGCCGCCGCAGTCGACGCCGGTACACGCCTCACTCCAAGCCGCAGACCATGCCGTCAGCGTTGGCGCCGTCGGCCAAGCCAAGATTTGGCCGATGCGTATCTCTTCCATCGACTTGAGCGACGTCGCCACCATGACGTACAGCGGCACAGCAAAGAACAGGGCTGCAACCCCCAAGAACGCATAAACACCGAGCCGCCAAGCCTTCATGGCTGAGCCTTTCGGCGTTTTGCCGCACGACAGACGGCCAGCGGCGTTAACAGTGCCAGCACCGTGGCCAACAACACCATCGAACCCGCCGAGGCCAGCGCAATATTGGCTCGGCCAAACAAGTGATCCATGATGAAGCGCGCGGGCACATCGCTCGCGTATCCCGGTCCTCCCTGGGTCATGGCCACCACCGCATCAAAGACCTTGACCCCGGCCGTGAACAACAACACAAAGACTGTGGCCAACATCGGCGTGGCCATGGGCAAGACGATGTGGAGGTAAACCCGCCAGGGTGGGATCCCGTCAACCCGGGTGGCCTTCCAAATGTCCTCTTCAACGCCGCGAAGTGCCGCCAGCATCAAGGCCATGACCAGTCCGCTCGCCTGCCAAACCGTGGCGATCACTAGGGTGTAGATCACCTTGTCCTGGTCCACGATCCAATCAAAGGTGAAGGTGTCCCATCCCCAGCCACGGACGGCTGCTTGCAGTCCTGATTCAGGGTTGAACAGCCATTGCCAGACGAGACCCGTGGCCACGAAGGACATGGCATACGGATACAAAAACACCGTCCGCAGAATCCCCTCGCCGCGCACTTTGCGGTCCAAAAAGATGGCCAGCAAGGTGCCGATCACCACACTGGCCCCAATGAACAGCACGCCATAGACAGCCAGGTTCTGCAAGGCGGACAGCCAGCGCTCGTTGTTGAAGAGACGCTCGTACTGGGCCCACCCCACGAAGTCGTCGGTTGGAAACGTGCGCGAGTTGGTCATGGATACGCGTAGCGACCAAAGCGCTGAGCCCAGATAAACCACCAGCACCGTCAGGGCCATGGGCCAAAGAGCCACCCAGGGTACCAGGCCGCGCCAACGGACGTGCGTGCAGAAAGTCATGAAGAGGGGAGGCTGAACACTCAGCCCTTGAGGGCCGCCACGATGTCCTTTTGTACCTTTTCCACCGAAATATTGCGGTTCCAGTAGGCAGTGAGGATGTCCGCCAGCGCCCCGTTTTGGTCCGGTGTGAGGTAGAGCTCGCCGTTGCCCACAATACGTGACTTATCTTTCATGATTGCCAAGCCTTGTCTGGCACACAGGTCCATCTTGGAGGCGTCTACATCGGTACGGATGGGAATAGAGCCCTTGCGCATGCTGAAAGCCACTTGGGTGTCAGGTGCTGTCACCACGCTGGCCAGCAACTGCTGGGCCTTCACGACTTGCGGATGAGTACTCTTGGGGAACACAAAGACATCGCCCTGGATGATGTAGGGGGCAGCAGGTCCGAAACCTGCAATGCACCCGTAGTCCCTGCCTGGGACTTGATTGGCCAATGTGAATTCGCCCTTGGCCCAATCGCCCATGATTTGCACGCCAGCCTTGCCGGTGATGAGCAACGCCGTGGCGTCGTTCCAATTGCGTCCAGGTGACCCCTTGTCGACATAGCTCTGCAATCGCTTGAAGGTCTGCAGCACCTTGCGAAAGGCCTCAGACTGAATGGCTGCGGGGTCGCGGTCGCGCAGGACCTTGAGGTACAACTCGCGCCCGCCCATATTGGTCAATACCGCCGTGAAGACTGTGTTGTCTTGCCAGGGCTGCCCGCCGTGAGCCAACGCAATCAGGCCCGCTGCCTTGAGCTTGTCCAGCGCCTCAAACAATTCATCCATCGTGCGCGGCTCAGCGGCAATGCCCGCCTTCTTGAAGGCCGCCTTGGAATACCAGATCCAAGTGGGCATGTGAATGTTGACGGGCACCGCGTAGTAGTGCCCTTTCACCCTCACTGCCTGCAGTACCGTGTCTGGCAAAAATTTGTCCCAGCCATCTCTGCGGGCCACCTCGTCCATGGGGTTGAGCATGCCCTGGTCCACCATGTCCAGAAACTGCTTGGACGTATTGAATTGCGCAGCGGTAGGTGGGTTGCCGCCGACGATGCGATTGATGGCAATCGCACGGGCCTGTTCACCCAAGGCCACCGCCATATCTCCCCAAGCGCCTCCTTGCGCACGATAGGCATCAGCCAGTGCCTTGGCTGCGGCCGACTCACCACCTGAAGTCCACCAGTGAATCACCTCAGCTCGCAGCCCCTGGGTCGCTGAAGCCGCTGGAGCCTGTTGCGCTGATACGAGGGTGGTGATGGACCAACATGCCAGAACAAATCCCCGACGCAGCGCCATCATCGGTATCAGCCTTTGAGAAACTGGGCATACCAATGCCCGCTGGCCTTGAGGATGCGTCTTTGCGTGGCGTAGTCAACATAGGCCAGGCCAAACCGTCGCGTGTACCCTTCAGCCCATTCAAAGTTGTCCAGCAGGCTCCAGTAAAAATACCCCTGCAGCGGAACACCTTTGGCGATGGCCTGTTTGGCAGCGTCCAAGTGCCGCGCCAGGTAGCTCACCCGTCGCACATCATCGATCCGTCCATCGGGTAACAGGACGTCTTCCCACGTGGAACCGTTTTCGGTCAGAAACACTCGAGCAGGCGCATAGTCGCGTTGCACACGCTCCAGCAGGTCCACCATGCCTTGCGGCGACACCTGCCAACCAAAGGCTGTGCGCTCCACGTCATCCGTTTCGACGATGCGGCTTTGGGTCACGCCCTCACCGGGGGCGTGGGCCACCACCTCGGGAAAGTAATAGTTCACCCCCAAAAAGTCAGCGGGCGCAGCGATGGTTTGCAGGTCGCCGGCATGAATAACTGGCGCATCGTCGCCCATCAGCGCCAACACGTCGGCAGGGTAGCCGCGTCCGTACAAAGGGTCGAGAAACCATCTATTGCGGGTGCCATCGTGCCGGTGGGCGGCTGCCGCATCGGCAGTACTGTCAGACGCCGGCACGATGGGGTGCAAGCTGAGGGTGATGCCCACCTGGGCCTTCGCCACATTGCGACGCACCACCTCAATGGCGCGGCCGTGTGAGACCAATAAGTGGTGACACACCTGCAACGATGCGCGGTAATCCTTGAGCCCCGGCGCATGCGCGCCATAGAGGTGCCCCAAAAAGGCCGTGCACCACGGCTCGTTATGCGTAATCCAGTGCTTGACGCGGTCGCCCAGGTGGCGAGTCACTGCGTCTGTGTACTCCACAAAAGCCTCTACGGTGGACCGTGCCACCCAGCCGCCTTGCTCCTGCAGCGCCTGAGGCAAGTCCCAGTGATAAAGCGTGGCCCAAGGCTCCAGCCCCCGCTCGAGCATGCCATCCACCAGACGGGAGTAGAAGTCGAGACCCGCAGCCTGCGGCTTGGCGCTGCGGCCGTTCGGAAAAACTCGTGGCCAGGCGATAGAAAAACGATAGGCGCTTACGCCTAGGCCGCGAGCCAGATCAAGGTCTTGCGGCCAGCGATGAAAGTGGTCACATGCCACCTTGCCGTTGGAGCCGTCGCGGATGCGCCCAGGGGTTTCGCAAAATCGGTCCCAGATGGACTCACCCCGCCCACCTTGGTCAGCACCTCCTTCAATCTGGAACGAAGAGGTCGAGCATCCCCAGCGGAAGTCATTGGGGAACTGACTGCGGCTCAGGTGGGGAATATTGGGTAGAGGATCTGACACGTGAACAACCGATAGCCCGTCGTGGTAGTGCTTGCAGACAAGTCAAACAGCCCCCTGCCGGCGGCAGGCCAACAGGGGGCATGCGTGACTCGAAGAACCGATCAGAACTTGTAGTTCACGCCCAGCAAGTACTGACGCCCATACCGATCATACGTGGCGGGGTAGAGCAAGCCCGGCACCGTGCCGCTGTTGGCGTCCACCGTCATCATGGTGCGATAAGGCTCGTTGGTCAGATTGTTGATCTGGAACAGCACCGACAAGCCCTTGTACTGGCCCTTGTCAAAGCCATAGCCAATGGAGAAATCCACATTGGTTTCGGGCTCGATGGTGGTGTAGGCTGTGTCGCCCCAGGCGTTGCGCACGGCCGCCATGTAGCGCGAGCGGTAACGCTGCGCGATACGGGTTTGCAGTCCGTTCTTCTCATAGAAGAAGACCAAGTTGCGCACCGTGCCGGACAGGCCCTCCAATGGGTTATTCAGGTCGTTGTTCTGGTGGATGCTGCTCTGGGTGAACGAAGCATTGATTTGGGCCCCGAACCCATCGAGCGCGGGTGCGAAGCGGCCTGCGTCAATCGACGCCGCAAACTCAGTGCCTTTGACATAACCGCCGTCACCATTGGCCTGCGTGGTCAATGTGCCCATTCGAGTCAGGATGGGGTAACGGGGATCACCTTTGAGCGGATCAGGGTAGCCCGTGAAGTCATACGGAATGCTCTGCGAGTACACCGTGGTCTTCAGATCCTTGTAGAAAGCTGCCGCCGAGATGTAGGTCCGCTTGCCGAAATATTTCTCCACCGACAGGTCGATGGTGTCGGCACGCCAGGGGTCTAGCTTCGGATTGCCACCCGTGGCCGACCATTCCCCCTTGCCCGTGGTGGAGCGGCCGATGCTGGTCACCCCCGCACGCATGTCTTCCATATTTGGGCGCGCCACCACCTTGGCCAAGCCAAAGCGCAAATTGGTGTCCGAGCCCAGCTCTGCCACCAGGTTCAAGCTGGGCAGCACATCGGTGTAGGCCTTGCCGCCGCTGACCGGTTGCGTGCCGTTGTCGATCCAGGCCAGACCCGAGCCCACTTGGTCGGCGTGCACCATCTGCAACCCCAGGTTGCCGCGCACAGGCACCGACCCGGCCTTGAAGTCCAGGTTGAACTTGCCGAAGGCGGTGGTCACCTTCTCCTTGACGGCCCACTGGCGGTTCGGCGCCGAGCTCAAGTCGTCGGCACGGGCCACAAACAGCCCGGTATCCAGCACGGCCTGCACGTCAAAGTTGGCCACCTTGGGGATGCTGCCAAAGCCCAGCGTCGCCGGTGCACCCAAGATGCCCGACGAGAAAGCCAGAGACGTGGCACCGCTTTTCAGGTCGTAGGCGTCCTTGACCGCCTTGTAGTCCTTGCTGCGCTCGCTGTAGTTCAATCCACCTTCAAACTGGTTGATAGCACCCCAGTTCAGGTCCTTCTTGGCCCCCAGCTTCAAGCCCTTTAGTTCGTCGGTCACATCAAAGAAGCGGGCCGAGGCCATTTGGCCCCAGAACTGCTGCAACTGCACCTTGGCAGGGTCAGACCAATCAATGGTTGGCACGAATTGCGGGACACCGTTCAGGCTGATGCTGGTGCTGCTGAAGCCGCTGGCCACCTTCGGGCCCGCGTAGGCCTCGGCCGTCACTTCTTCACGCTTGGCGTGCGAATAGCTCAGGTCGGCCGTCGTGGTCCAGCCGCCCACCTTCAGCTCATTGTTCAGGCCAATGGCGCCGATGGTGTCGTCACGCTTGTTGCGACGCGACAGCAGCTTGGCCGAGATGTTGTCAATGGCACCACCCACCGTCACCTTGTCGCCGCCATAGTTGGCGTAGGTGGCGCCGGTGTAGGTCACCCCGTTCCAGGTGTTCATTTCACCTTGAAACTCACGGCCCACAAACTTCTTGGTGAACTTGGAGTAGTACAGGTCCAACACCGTGTGCTGGTCCTTGTTGGGCTTGAATTCCACGACGCCCATCACGCCGTCACGCACCTGGTTGGTGGAGAACGCCGTGGCTTCAAAGCCCTGCAGCGACACGGCGTCGCGCGCCACGCCCTTCAGACCACAGTCACCGCCGCACCAATCCGACGGGTAGGACTTGGTGTTGGCTGTGTTGGCCCACCACCAGTTGGCATAGTGCTGTTGCTGCTCCGGGGTGTCCAAGTGCGCCACGCCCACGGCCACGCCCACGGTGCGGTTGGCAAACTGGTCCACATAGGACGCGCTGATGCGGCTGCCCTTGCTGCTCAGGCCTGGAATCTGCTCGCCATTGGAGTTGGATTCCACGCGGGCGTTCAGGTTGCCCTGGCGGCCACTGAAGTTCAAGGGGCGCACAGTCTGCAGGTTGACCGTGCCCGACAGTCCCTGTGCGCCCAGTGATGCATCCGGCGTCTTGTACACGGTGGCGCCGCCCAACAGCTCGGCGGGGAACTGGTCGAACTCGACGGTACGATCGGCGCTGCCGCTGACCATTTCGCGGCCGTTCAGCAGGGTCACACCGTACTTGGACGCCATGCCACGCAACTGAATGTTCTGCGCGTTGCCGTTAACACGCTGAACCGCCAATCCCGGCAAGCGTGCCAGCGACTCGGCAATGCTCAAGTCGGGCAATTTACCCAGGTCTTCCGCCGTCACAGCCTCGACGATGGAGTCGGCGCTCTTCTTGACGGAGATCGAACTCTCGATACTGGCACGAATGCCGGTCACCACCACCTGAGCGGCGTCTTGCGCCCAGGCGGACCCCACGCCGGCCACTGCCAGCGTACTGGCCAAGGCAACAGGCTTCATCGAGATGCTCGAGACCGAGCGCACTTTCAGGCGGTGGACGCGTTGCTTTCTGGACATCAGGGAGTCTCCGTGAATAGTTCTTAAAGATGAAGGGTTATTCTTAATGCTTTATTAATAAAATTAATCTATCGTTAACCCTAGGTTGTCGTGCCCATGCCGCACACTCGGGCCAATCCGGCCCACCGGGGCACGTGCTCAGCGCTACAGTCCGCCCATTCCCTTGCACTTTTTCCATGCCCTCGACGTCGACCCTGCTCTTGGCTGAAGACGATCCGATCCTGGCCGATGCTCTGATTGCTGAATTGGGGCAGGCCGGTTTTCAGGTCGAGCACGCGGCCAACGGTGCCGTGGCCGAATTTCTGTTGATGAAACAGCCATTCGATGTGGCCATCTTGGATCTGGGCTTGCCGTTGGTCGATGGCTTGACCGTGCTGCGAAGAGTGCGCAATGGCCGCAAGGCCACGCCTGTCTTGGTGCTGACCGCCATGGACAGCCTAGACGATCGCGTGGCGGGCCTGAACGCGGGCGCCGACGACTACCTCACCAAGCCCTTTGACTTCCCAGAGTTGGAAGCGCGATTGCACGCCTTGTTGCGTCGGGTGCGCCCAACGCCGGCCGCCGTTGAGCTGGGCCAACTGGCTTTTGACCGCAGCGCCCACCGAGCCACCGTGCGGGGTGAGCCCATCGATTTGAGTCCGCGTGAATGGGTCTTGCTAGACCTGCTGTTGACCCACCACGGGCGTGTCGTCACCAAGGACGAGATCATTCAAGCTTGGGATCTCGACCGGCAGGAGGCGGCCGGCTCGATCGAGGTGTACATCCATCGGCTGCGGCGCAAGCTGGAGGCCTCTGGCGTGGCGATCCGAACTGCCCGCGGTCTCGGCTACCTGCTTGAGTCCGGCATCGAATCCTCGTGAAGCTGCACGACTTGCGCAGCCCCTGGCGACTGCGAGCGATTCAAGGACGCTCACTGCACCACCAGCTGTTTCTGTGGTTGTTGCTGCCGCAGGTGGTGTTATGGCTGGCGGCCGCTTTCTTCACCTACAACCTGACCGCTCGCTACGCCAATGAGGCGATCGATGCGAGCTTGTCACAAGCCTCGCGCGCACTCGCACGGCAGGTGCGCCCCACAGCCAGTGGCCTGTACATTGACTTCCCGCGCTCCGCCCAGGAGATCTTTGAGGCTGACCCCAAAGACCGGGTGCTGTACTCCGTGAGTTCCCCGCCGGGGCTCCTCTTGCTGGGTAGCCCCCAGTTGCCGAGCCCTCGCATCGCGAGCCCGCTGTTTGGCGAACCGTATTTCTATGACGACGTCTACGCCGAGCCTGCACGCCCCGAAGGACCTGGCACTGCGGAGCCTATTCGTGTGGCGGCTCTGTACTTGCACTTTGGTGCCGAAGGTGCGAGCAATGGCACGATGCTGGTGCAGGTGGCGCGCTCACGCGCCAATCGCGAAGTGCTGGCGCAGCGCATCTTGATCGACACCGCGCTGCCGTTGTCTGCGCTGATTGCGCTCATGACCGTGATTGTCTGGGCCGGCATACGCGCCGGCTTGAAGCCTCTGTTCGCACTGCGCAGCCAGGTGGAGGGCCAATCGGCCAACGACATGGCGCCCATCGAGGTGGAGTCGGCCCCTTTAGAGGTGCGCTCGGTGGCGCGTGCCATTAACACCTTGTTGGAGGAAGTGCGCCACAGCGTGGAGGCCCAAAAGCGGTTCATCAGCGACGCCGCTCACCAGCTGCGCACCCCTCTAGCCGGCCTGAAAAGCCAGACCGAACTGGCCCTTCGCGACGCCAGCGAACCCGCGTTGGTGTCGCGCCTGCAGCGCGTGCACGAGAGCGCTTCGCGCAGCGCTCACCTGGTCAATCAACTGCTCACCTTGGCCAGAGCCGAGCCTGAATCGGCCCAGAAGCAACACCGTGTCGCGCTCGACTTGAGTCTTTTGGCGCGAGAAATCACGGCGGAGTGGGTCCCCAAAGCGCGAGCGGCCCACGTCGATCTGGGCTTCGAAACCTGGGAGTTGGCTTGCGAAGTGAAGGGGATTCCGGTGCTGCTGCGCGAAGCCCTGATCAACCTTATCGACAATGCCATCCTCTACGCAGGCTCAGGCTCACAAGTGACGGTCAGAGTTGGCACGCTGCTCGATCAAGACCAGTGCACCATGGAAGTCGAGGACGATGGACCCGGTATTCCGCCATCCGAGCGCGAACGGGTTTTCGAGCGCTTTGTCAGAGCCACCAACAGCGGCACAGGGTGCGGCTTGGGGTTGGCAATCGTC
Organism: uncultured Rubrivivax sp.; assembly: GCA_964498795.1. Taxonomy (GTDB): domain Bacteria; phylum Pseudomonadota; class Gammaproteobacteria; order Burkholderiales; family Burkholderiaceae_C; genus Rubrivivax. The sequence continues at coordinate 9,043 of CAZCJB010000083.1, forward strand.
AGAGAAATCGTCAGCCGCCATGGCATTGCTTCCCATCGTTCCCCGTGGTCTGCTTGTCCGGATCACCTTACCTATCAGAGACTGCTCATGACATTTCGCTGCTTCTCACCCTGTTGGAAATGGCTGGCCCTGACCGCTGCGTTGGTCGTCAGCCATGCACCCGGTCTGGCCTTCGACCTCCAAGGCCACCGAGGCGCCCGCGCACTTCTCCCCGAAAACTCACTGCCTGCCTTCGAACGCGCCATTGAACTGGGGGTGAGCACTTTGGAATTGGACATTGCCATCACGCGAGACGGCGTGCTGGTGATCCATCACGACCAAGAGATCAACCCGCTGTACACCCGCGACGCGAACGGCCGGTGGCTGGAAAGCTCGCCCGGCCCGATTCATCACCTCACGTGGGCCCAGGTGCAAACCTATGACATTGGCCAGATCCGTCCTGGGTCGAGCTACGCGCGGCAGTTCGCGTCGCAAGAAGCGCGCGATGGCACACGAATCCCTCGCTTGTCAGACCTCTTTGATTTGGTCAAACGCTTGGGCAATGAACGCGTGCGCTTTGCCATCGAGACCAAAGTCAGCCCGGCCAGCGCCGACAAATCGTTGCCGCCTGAGCCCTTCGCGCGCGCCGTGGTGAATGAGATCCGCAAAGCCGGCATGGAAAAGCGAGTGCAGATCTTGTCCTTCGACTGGCGCAGCCTGCAAGTGGTGCAGCAGATGGCTCCTGAAATTCCAACGGTTTACCTCACCGCCCAACAACCTTGGACCGACAACATTGGCGCGCAGTCGCCCACAGGTTCAGCCTGGACCGCAGGCTTTCAATACAAAGACTATGGCTCGGTCCCTCGCATGATCAAGGCCGCCGGCGGCAAGATTTGGTCGGTCTTTTTTGGGGACTTGACTCCCGCCAAGATCCAAGAAGCACATGACTTGGGTCTGCAAGTGCTGGCCTGGACGGTGAACGACCCCGCGCAGATGGCGCGATTGATCGACTGGGGCGTGGATGGCCTGATCACCGACCGACCCGACGTGGGCCTCAAAGTGGTCAAAGAGCGCGGCAAGACAGTGCAATGAAGTGCCGCTGGGCACCCAAAGTTTGACAGTTGGTGCGGTGGGTGCTGAATTGTTCTACCATCGCTCCTCGCCTCGAACATCAACGATGGAGACCGCTGATGGACTGCATGAATCGTCGCTGGGCCCTGAGGGCCGCCTGGGCCACCTCGCTTGTCGCTGCAGCTTTAATTCCCGCGCAAGCCCAGACTTCCTGGCCCGCCAAACCGGTGAACGTGGTGGTGCCTTTCCCGCCGGGTGGTGGAACGGATGCCTTCGCTCGACCTTTGTTCGCCGTAATGTCCAAGAACACGGGCAAGCAATTCGTCATCGATAACAAAGGGGGTGCTGGCGGTACGCTCGGAGCCGGCATTGCCGCACGTGCGACGCCCGATGGTTACACCTTTTTCATGGGCGCCGTGCACCACGCCATTGCACCGGCCATGTACCCCAAGCTCGACTACAACATCGAGTCGGACTTCATCCCCGTGGGCTTGGTCTCGAGCGTGCCGCAAGTGATCGTGGTCAACCCCCAGCGCGTGCAAGCCACGACTCTGCCGCAATTCCTGGAGTTTGTACGCAAGAACCCTGGCAAGCTCAACTATGGCTCGGCAGGCAATGGCACGTCTCATCATTTGGCGGGCGAGTTGTTCAAGCTGCAAACCAAGACCTTCATCACCCACATTCCCTACCGAGGGGCAGGGCCAGCACTTCAAGACCTCATTTCCGGCCAGGTCGATGTCATGTTCGACGGTCTGGGTTCATCCGCCAACCACATCAAAGGCGGGCGGATTCGTGCCATTGCGGTGGCAGCCGACAAACGTGCGCCAGGCTTTGGCGATTTGCCCACAGCCCCCGAGGGCGGCGTGCCTCAGTACAAAGTGGCCACGTGGTACGGCATTTGGGCGCCCAAGGGCACGCCACGTGAAGCCATTGCCGGCATGCAAGCCGAGATGCGCAAGGCTCTTAATGCCGACGAGCTGCGAGCGGCCTGGACCGGTTTGGGCACTGAAACGCCTAACTTGTGGGGCGACGACTTCGGCAAATTCGTGAACGCAGAAATCAAGCGGTGGGCCGAGGTCGTCAAGAGCTCTGGCGCCAAACTCGATTGAGATGAAAGCCAAGCAAGAAAACCTCTTTGCGGCGCTGCGTAGCGCCTTCCCTCAGGATCTGGATCTCACCGCCATCGAGGCGCCTGATGGCGCCGGCGTGTCCCGCTATTACACCTGGCGGGATCTCGACCGCGCCAGCGCCATGATCGCCAACTTGTTGGAGTCGCTGGACTTGCCCGATGGCGCGCGCGTGGCCGTGCAGACCGAAAAGAGCGTGGAAGCGCTCATGCTCTACCTGGGCGTGTTGCGGGCAGGCTATGTGTATCTGCCGCTCAACACCGCCTACCAGGCGGCAGAAATCGAATATTTCATCGGCAACGCCGAGCCTTCGGTGGTCGTATGCACCCCTCACAACCACCCATGGGTGAGCCAAATCGCCTTCAAGGCCGGCACACGCAATGTCTTC
>CAZCJB010000084.1:0-11357 GCA_964498795.1 uncultured Rubrivivax sp.
GAGCGATAGCGCAAAGGGGGCCCTCCTTTTAGGCTTGCAAGCTGTTCAAAGGAGTGATCTCGATGGCTTCCCTGACCCCGGTATTGCAATCCCAGGCTGCAGAGTGTTCGCTGGCTTGCTTGGCCATGGTGGCTTCGGCCCACGGTCTGCGCGTGAGCTTGCATGAGCTTCGCCAGCGCTTCCCGGTCAGTCTCAAGGGGGCTCAGTTGCAGCAGCTCATCGGCTATGCGGCCGGCCTGGGGTTTGCGGCGCGACCGGTGCGATTGGAGTTGGAAGAATTGGCTCAGTTGAGCCTGCCCAGCATCTTGCATTGGGACCTCAACCACTTTGTGGTGCTCAAGAAGGTCAGTCGCCGGGGGGTGACGGTCTTGGATCCTGCGGTCGGGGAGCGCCGGTTGCCCTGGTCTGAAGTGTCGCGTCATTTCACGGGGGTGGCGTTGGAGCTGTCTCCCACGGCGCAACTCCAACCGCGTCGTCGCGCGCCGCGCGTGTCCTTGCAACAGCTCACAGGCCGGGTTCAAGGCCTGGGTGCCTCGCTGGCCACCATCGGGGTGGTGGCATGGGTGCTGGAGCTCTTTGCCATCGCCGCGCCGCTGCTCAATCAGATGGTGGTGGATGAGGCCATCGTCTCCCATGACCGCGAGTTGCTCACGCTGTTGGTCATCGGGTTTGGCTTGTTGCTGGTGGTGCAGACGGGCCTGTCCCTACTGCGCAGCTGGCTGGTGACGGTGTTGGGCCAAACGCTGTCGCTGCAGTGGGTGGGCAATGTGTTTGCGCACCTGGTTCGATTGCCCGTGGCTTGGTTTGAGCAGCGCCACTTGGGCGACATCACCAGCCGCTTCGGCGCCGTCCAGGCCATTCAACAAACGCTCACGGCATCGCTCATTGAGGCCGTACTGGACGGGGTCATGGTGATGGCGGCCCTGGTCATGATGTGGCTGTACTCCCCCAAGCTGACTGCAGTGGTCCTGTGCGCGGTGGCGCTTTATGGTGCGGTGCGATGGCTGAGCTATCGCGTCCTGCGCGAGGCTTCGTCGCAGCGCATGGTGATGGCAGCGCGAGAGAACAGTCACTTCTTGGAGACTTTGCGCGCCATCACGCCGCTCAAGTTGTTCGGCCGTGAAGAGGAGCGTCGCGCCCAATGGCAGAACCTGCAAGTGGAGGTGCAAAACCGTGATGCGGCAAGTGCCCGCATGAACCTGCTTTTTGCGGCCGCCAACTCCTTGATCTTTGGGCTGGAGAATCTGGTGGTGCTGTGGTGCGCGGCTCGCATGATCATGGGCTCGACCGCCGGCGCCGCCAGCGGCTCCGAAACTTTTACCGTGGGGATGATGTTTGCGTTCTTGTCCTACAAGGGGCAATTCACCTCCCGCGTGTCCGCCCTGATCCAATACGGGGTCCAGCTGCGCATGCTCAGCGTGCACACCGAACGATTGGCCGACATTGCCCTGGCGGCGCCCGAGCAAGACGCGGGACCGAACGCGGCGCCGCCCAGCGACCTGTCTCATCTCACGCCGTCCATTGAATTGCGCAACGTGAGTTTTCGCTATGGCCCACAGGAGCCTTGGATTCTGCGACGGGCCAACTTGCGCATCGAGGCCGGGGACAGTGTGGCCTTGACCGGCCCGTCGGGGGCGGGCAAGACCACCTTGCTGAAGATACTGCTCGGCATTTTGGAGCCCACCGAAGGTCAAGTGCTCTACGGCGGGGTGCCCATTCAAGAGCTGGGTCTGGCCAATGTGCGCCGGCAAATTGGCACGGTGATGCAAGACGACACGCTGTTGACGGGCAGCCTGCAAGACAACATCGCCTTTTTCGATGCCCAGCCGCAGCTTGAGCGTGTGCAGGACTGCGCGCGCTTGGCGCAACTGCATGACGACGTGATGCGCATGCCCATGGGCTACCGCACCTTGGTGGGCGACCTCGGGTCAGGCCTGTCGGGTGGGCAAAAGCAGCGCGTTCTCCTCGCGCGAGCCTTGTACCGTCAGCCCCGGGTGTTGGCCATGGACGAGGCGACTAGCCATCTCGATGGTGCCAACGAGCGTGCCTTCACGCAAGCGTTGTCGCGCATGGAGGTAACCCGTCTCGTCATTGCCCACCGGCAAGAAACCATTGCCGGCGCCCGGCGTGTAGTTCAAGTGCGCGGGGGCGAGGTGCATGAGGTGATGCAGCGGGCTCCAACCCCCTTGACCTCGCCCGTGACCTCGCCTTTACCCACGCCTGCACCCTCGCCGGCCACCCCACCGATGACCTCGCCTTTTCGGTGGTCCTGGGCCTGAGGGATGCCGTGTCGTGGACAATGGCGGACATGGTCACCAAAAAACCCAAAGGGCTCGGCATGGGCCTCGAAGCCTTGCTCGGTCCCAAGGCCAAAGAACCGTCTTCTCAAGCGCGTGGCGTGGACTCGCCTACGGCGGTGTCGCTGGATCTCTTGCAGGCTGGCAAGTACCAGCCGCGCACACGCATGGACGAAGGCTCACTGTATGAGTTGGCCGAGAGCATCAAGACGCAAGGCGTGATGCAGCCGGTGTTGGTGCGCCCCATTGGCGGGGGGCGCTTTGAGATCATTGCGGGCGAGCGCCGATGCCGGGCGGCCCGTTTGGCAGGGCTGAATGAGGTGCCGGTGCTGGTGCGCGACGTGCCCGACGAGGCCGCTGCAGTCATGGCGCTCATCGAGAACATGCAGCGCGAAGACCTCAACCCGCTGGAAGAGGCGCAAGGCCTGCAGCGATTGGTGCAGGAGTTTTCCTTCACCCATGAGCAGGCAGCACAGGCGGTTGGGCGCTCGCGCAGCGCGGCCAGCAATTTGCTTCGCCTGCTGCAGCTGTCCCCTTCGGTGCAGAAGATGCTGCTAGCCGGCGACCTGGAGATGGGGCACGCACGCGCGCTGCTGGCTTTAGAGGCCGCTGCGCAAGTGCAGGCGGCTCAAGAGGTGGTGGCCCGCAAGCTCACGGTACGCGAGACTGAAAAACGGGTGGCCCAGGCCTTGAACAATGGCCGTCAGGCGCCTTTGCTGCGCGTCAAGCAAGAAAAGTCCCGCGATCTGGTGCGTCTGGAAGAGCAACTTGCAGATGCACTGGCGGCGGCCGTGGACATCCGGGTGCACCGCAAGACCCAGCGAGGTGAGCAAGGCGAAATCGCGATCGCCTTTGGCTCCTTGGAAGAGCTCAACGGCTTGTTGGAAAAGCTCGGGGCGACCGAGGCCTGACCGTGCCGGTCATGCCGGGCTGACGCGCGGTCGCAGGGCCAGCCAGGCCAGGGCCAGGGAGACCAGGCCAATGGGGACCAGGGAGCCCAGGTTCAGCAAGGCCCAGCCCTGTGTGGTCACCAGCGCACCCGACGCAAAGGATGTGATGGCCATCGTCGCAAATACGCACATGTCCATGAAGCCTTGCGCTTTGTTCTTTTCCTCGGGGCGGTAAGCCTCGGTGTACAAGGCGGTGGCGCCGGTGTACAAAAAGTTCCAGCCCAACCCCAGCACGGCAGAGGCCACCAAGAACTGTGTGAGCTCCACGCCTGACAAGGCGATGACCACGCACACCAGGTTGAGGACCGCACCCACCGCCATGACCCGCATGGCGCCGAATTTCTTGATCAAGTCACCGGTGAAAAAACTGGGCACGAACATGCCCAATACGTGCCACTCCAGCACCAGGGCTGCGCTGCTAAAAGGAAATTGGCATTGCTGCATGGCCAGTGGCGTCGCGGCCATGAGAAGGTTCATCACACCATAGCCCAAGGCCGCCGCCAAGACGGACACCACAAAGACGGGCTGACGCACCAACTCGCTGACGGACCGGCCCGAGGAGCTGCCTTTGGCGGGCGTTTGATGCGTGGGGAATTTGATGAAGGACATGGCCGCAAAAGATACACAGGCCACCACGATGAGGGACAGATACGAGCCGACAAACCGATCGGGCAGCAGGTCTCGCGTGGCGCTGGCCAAATTGGGTCCGATGAAGGCGCCAATGATGCCTCCGGCCAGCACCAGCGAGATGGCCCTCTCTTTGAATTGTGGGGGCACCAACTCCGGTCCGGCGAAACGATACAAAGAGGCATTGGCGCTGTAAAAACCCGCCGACAAGGTGGCCAGCACGAGCAACCAGAACTGGTGGGTGCTGGCCGCGTAGGCGCACAACCCGGCAGACACCGCGGCCATGACCAGCCCAAGCTGAAAGGATCGCTTGCGCCCAAATTGGCGTTGGACACGGGCCACCCACGGAGCGCTCAAGGCGCCTCCCACCACGTAGCCGGTGACCGGCAACGTGGCCATCCAACCCACCGGCGCAAAGGCCAGTCCCACCAGACCGTTGATGGCAATGAAGGTGACGTTGTTGGTCAGGAACATGCCCTGACAGAAGGCGAGCAAGAAGAGATTGAGATTCATCGTGCCCCGATGGTCTCATGAGCAGCCCCTCTTTGGGGGCCGAATACAAGCATCACCACTGGAATATTTTCCCGGGATTCATGATGTTCTTGGGGTCCAGCGCGTGTTTGATGGCTCGCATCATCGCAATCGACCCTTCACCGGCTTCGGCCACCAAGAAACCCATCTTGTGCAAGCCAATGCCGTGCTCGCCTGAGCAGGTCCCCTCCAGGCGCAGAGCCAGCGACACGAGTTGTTCATTGAGCCGTTCCGCGGTCGCTCGCTCCTGCGGCTTGTCGGGGTCGATGAGGTAGGCAATGTGGAAATTGCCATCGCCTACATGACCCACGATGTAGTACGGCAGGCCAGCCGCTTGCGCCTGCTCGACCGCCAAGCCGATGCATTCAGCAAGCCGAGAAATGGGCACGCAGGTGTCCGTGGTCACGGTGCGGCAACCCGGCTTCATTTGCATGGCCGCAAAGTAGGCACGGTGCCGCGCGGTCCACAGCTTGGTGCGATCTTCGGGCGACTGTGCCCACTGAAAATCTTCGCCGCCATGCTCCTTGGCGATTTGCTGCACCCACTGCGCTTGCTCCTTGACGCTTGCCTCGCTGCCATGGAACTCCATGAGCAACATGGGGGTCTCGCGCAATCTCAGTTTGTCGTGGCGGTTGACGGCCACCACGGCATTGACATCGAGCAGCTCACAGCGAGCAATAGGCACACCCATCTGGATGGTCGCGATGGTGGTTTGTACGGCGGCGTCCACACTCGGAAAGTGGCAGATGGCCGCACTCACGGCCTCAGGCAAGGGGTAGAGTTTGAGCGTGACTTCGGTGATGACTCCGAGCGTGCCTTCGCTGCCCACAAACAAGCGCGTGAGGTCGTAGCCGGCGCTGGACTTCTTGGCGCGGGTGCCCGTTTTCAGCACCTCGCCTTGGGGCGTGACCACGGTCAGACCGAGGACGTTTTCGCGCATGGTGCCGTAGCGCACGGCATTGGTGCCGCTGGCGCGTGTCGCACTCATGCCACCCAGGCTGGCATTGGCGCCCGGGTCGATGGGGAAGAACAGACCCTGGTCACGCAACTCCCGGTTGAGCTGCTCGCGGGTGACGCCGGCCTGTACCGTGACCGTCAAATCCTCGGCGTTGATGCGCACGATGGAGGCCATGCGGCTGACGTCCACGCTGAGCCCCCCCTGCACGGCCAGCAAGTGGCCCTCCAAGGACGAGCCTGTGCCATACGGAATCACGGGTACCGCGTGCTCGTGAGCCCACCGAACCACGGCGGCCACCTCTTCGGTGCTTTCGCAAAAGACCACAGCTTCGGGGGGAGTGACCGGGAACGGCGATTCGTCGCGGCCGTGCTGTTCCCGCACCGCGGCGGCGGTAGAGAATCGTTCGCCAAACCGGGACTGAAGCGCTTGGCGCATCGCCTCTGGCAAGGGCCGGCTCGTCACGGCGGGCAGGACGTGGGAAGACAGCGGTGCGTTCATGTCATCTCCTGAGATGGTGTGCATTCTAGGCAGGATGCGCTACCCTCCGGGGATAATGGACGGCAAGAACCGATGGATCGTGGTGGCGTGCTTGTGGGCCGCGCAGGCATGCGCGAGCGCCAGCGAGGTGCCCGCCTTGGACTTGATGTTCAGCGATTTCTTCGTGAGCCCGATGGGCCCACGTGGCCCACAGGTGACGGCGCGCTTGCTGGCCGCGCACGGACAACGCGTGCGCATCACCGGCTACATGGTGGCGGACGAAGAAAGACCCCGAGGGCACTTCTTTTTGAGTCCGCGCCCGCTGTCCATGAGCGAGCACGCCGACGGCGAGGCCCACGATTTGCCCGCTTCTGCAGTGTGGGTGTGGATGCCGCCCGCTCACCGAGGCGAAACCGTGCTGCCCACCCCGGGGCTCATGCGTTTGACGGGGACCTTGCAAGTCGGACGGCACGAGATGGACGATGGCCGCATCACATGGGTGCGGTTGATGTTGGAATCCCCATGAGGGGCAGGATGGAGTGGAGCTTGGACGGGGTGATGAATTTGCACAGACGCTTGATCTGGGCCTGCATGGCCACGGTGGGGCTGGCGCAGGCGGCGCCGACGGTCACCCGGTTGACGCCGCCCAGTGAACTCTTTTCCAGCGGTCAGACGGCGCCGGTCATTGCGCGTTTCTTGCCGGATCAGCGCTTTGACCTGCAAGCCACGATCCGACCGGACGATCCGAGCAAGCGCATCACCGAGGTCCGCTTTGAGCTGGCCGGGCGCGCGGTGAATGTGCCGGTGGCCCTGCGGTCTTGCGAGAGCGGCTGCCTCAAGACTGTGCCGACCCATGCGGTGGTGGCCACGGTGCGGGCCGTCTCCCTGCAACAGCCTGGGATTCAGACCTTCTCGGTGACTGCGACCCAAAGCGACGGGCAGACCGTGACCGCACGCGGCAACCTCGAGGTGGTGGGTTTGCAGCCGGGTGGCCAAAAGGTGCGCAATATCATCTTGCTCGTGGGTGACGGCATGGGTGTGGCGCAACGCACAGCCGCGCGCATCGTGCAGGGCGGCTACGCTCAGGGCAAAACCATCGCGCCACTGGCCATGGACACTTTGACCACCACGGCGCTGGTCAAGACCGCCTCGCTCAGCTCCATCGTCACCGACTCTTCGCCAGGCATGACGGCCTATGTGTCTGGCAACAAGAATGCGAACAACGAAGAAGGGGTGTTTCCCGACGACACGACAGACCCGTTTGACAACCCCCGAATCGAATATTTAAGTGAGTACTTGCATCGTCTGCAAGGCAAGTCTCTCGGGATTGTGACCACAGCGGATGTGTTTGACTCCACGCCTGCTGGCAATGCCATCCATAGCAGCTACCGGGGGGCCGGCACAGGCATCATCGACCAGTTTTTGGATGACCGCCATCTCACGGGCCTCAAGGTGCTGATGGGCGGAGGCCGTCGCTGGTTCTTGCCCGCCGTCGAAACCGGTTCGGCCCGTGCCGACCGCACCGACTATGCGTTTTCTACCTCTCAGGCCCACACCTCGGAGATTGTCAAGCGGTGGGGAGCGAGCCCCGGAGCGATCGATAAAGACCGTGACTTGATCTCCGAATTTCAGAGGGCCGGTTTTCGTTATGTGTCCACCGCCAGCGAACTCGAAGCGGTGGACGGACCGCAAACGGACGCCCTGTTGGGCTTGTTTTCCCTGTCGAATATGAACGTGGCCTTGGACAAGATCGACGGGCGCCGCGCGAAGAAGGCGGGCCGCAGCGGCACGGTGGTGGAGGACTTTGGACTTCCCGATCAGCCGATGTTGGATGAGATGACCCACAAGGCGCTTCAGGTCCTCAACCGCAACCCCAAAGGCTTTGTGCTGATGGTCGAGGGCGCCTCCATCGACAAGCAGGCCCATGCGATGGACACCGAACGCTGGCTGCTGGATACGATCGAACTCGACCGGGCGGTCAAAGTGGCGCGGGACTTTGCGCAGCGCCGCGGCGACACCTTGGTCATTGTCACCGCCGACCATGAGACCTCCGGCGTGGCGCTGATCGGGGCGTCGAGGTTGACGGACATTCGGCTGCAGGAGCAGATTGCCAAAGGCGGTCGCGACAATGTCCGCGACCCTGTGGTGGGCATGTACGAGCGGGCGGGGTTCCCCAAGTACCGCATGGCGGCCGACGGTTATCCTGAAACCACCGATATCGATTACAGGCTCTTGGTGGGTTATGGCGGCAACGCCGATCGCTACGAGGACTGGCGCACGAACGCACAACCGCTGCGCGACAGCCCGGGCCATCCATCGGCCAATGAAGTGCAACTCAAGACCTATCCCGCCCGGCCCACCGACCGTGACAATGCCAGCGGTTTTCTGGTGACGGGGCAAGTGCCGGGGGGCAGCGGCACTCACACGGGCACCGATGTTCCACTATCAGCCTATGGCCCCGGGGCCTACAGCTTCACCGGGGTGATCGACAATACGGATGTGTTCTTCCATCTGGGCCAGCTGGCCGTGGGTGGCGTGGTGCTACCTCCCGCGTTACGTTTGGAGGGCGCCAAGACTCCAAACCGCTCGACCCCTGCCCTCTCACCCAAGAAGTCTCCATGAGCCATCGCCTGACCCAAATTGCCACCCGCACCGGAGATGATGGTCGCACCGGTCTGGGGGACGGCACGCGCGTGTCCAAAGACCATCTTCGGGTGCAGGCCCTTGGAGATGTGGACGAGCTCAATTCCTCGCTCGGGGTGTTGTTGGCGGAGCCGCTGCCGCAGGCGGTGCGCGAGTTGTTGGTGGTCATCCAACACGAGCTCTTCAACTTGGGCGGCGAGCTGTCTATGCCTGGGATGTCTTTGTTGAAAGAGACCTCCGTGCTGCGACTGGACCAAGCCCTGTCGGACTACAACGCCACGTTGCCGCGTCTCAAGGAATTCATCTTGCCCTCGGGTACGCGCAGTGCGGCGCTGGCCCATGTGAGTCGCACTGTGGCCCGTCGGGCCGAGCGCACGGTGGTGGCCTTGGCGTCGCACGAAAGCATCCACGAGGCCCCACGTCAGTACCTCAATCGCTTGTCAGACCTGATGTTTGTGTTGGCGCGCGTGCTCAATCGCGCCAATCTCGATGGGTTGGGAGGCGACGATGTTTACTGGCAAAGCGAGCGACTGAAGCGCGACGAACAGCCCTGAAGGGTCGCTTGGGTTGGAGATCGCCGCGGCCCTTTGGGCCTCGCGATGACCCGCTCTACAGGGGCGCGCGATGAGGCTCCCCACAGGGGCGCGGGGCCATCTCCCCCCGTTTGACGGCGCTACCCCGCCACACGTTTGCGCCGTGCCTTGACGGCGTCGCTCAAGGTCCGAAGCACGTTCAGCGAGTCCTCCCAGCCGATGCAGGCATCGGTGATGCTCTTTCCGTATTGGAGTCGCGTGGGGTCATCTTTGCCGGGTGCAAATTTCTGGGCGCCGGATTGCAAGTGGCTTTCCACCATGGCCCCGAAGATGCATCGATTACCGGCAGCCACCTGGGCGGCCACATCGCGCGCGACCTCGATCTGTCGCTCGTGTTGCTTGCTGGAATTGGCGTGGCTGAAGTCGATCATAAGACGGCAATCGAGCTTGGCCGCCTCAATCTCCTTGCACGCGGCCGCGACGTGGGCTGCTTCGTAGTTCGGGGTCTTGCCTCCACGCAGGATCACGTGGCAATCGGTGTTGCCTTGGGTTTCGACGATGGCCACCTGACCGTTTTTGTGGACAGACAAGAAATGGTGGGGCCGCGCGGCAGCCTGAATCGCGTCGATGGCAATGCGAATGTTGCCATCGGTGCCATTCTTGAACCCGATGGGCGCCGAAAGCCCCGAGGCCAACTCTCGATGGACCTGGCTTTCGGTGGTGCGAGCACCGATGGCGCCCCAACTGATGAGGTCAGCGATGTACTGGGGGCTGATGGTGTCCAAGAACTCTCCCGCGGCAGGCACTCCTGCGCGGTTGATTTCCAAGAGCAACTGTCGAGCCATGCGCAGGCCCTCATGAATGCGGTAGCTGGAGTCCAAATAGGGGTCGTTGATGAGGCCCTTCCAGCCGACGGTGGTGCGGGGCTTTTCGAAGTACACCCGCATGACCACTTCCAGGGTGTCGGCAAAGCGCTCGCGCTCGGCGCGGAGTCGCCGTGCGTAGTCCAACGCTGCAGCCGGGTCATGGATGGAGCACGGCCCAATGATCACCAACAACCGGTCGTCGCGGCCACTCATGATGTCGCGCACCGCATGCCGCGTACGCCCCACCAACTTCTCCACGGGAGTGCCGGAGATGGGGAAAAACTTGATGAGGTGTTCAGGAGGAGGCAAGGGAATCACGTCCTTGATGCGCTGGTCGTCGATCTGGCTGGTCTTCTCGCTGAGCGAATACCAGCCTTCGGAGGGGGCGGAGCGGTGGGGCATGACAACTTCCTTGAGGGTGAACGAATCGGCCGGGCCGAAAAAAAACCGCCGGGGGTTCCGGCGGTTTTCTGGGTCTGGCGCGCTGTGTGGACTTATGCGCTTGCCTCTCCAGCCGCCGGGCGGCACGAGAACCAAAAGTAGCCAAAATAAAAGGCTGACAAGCACACAGGCGACAACTGACGCATGCGGTCAATGTAGCACGTCACATGCCCCGAAAGGCGCTCTGGTGGTGCGCCTGGTGGCCCCAGGTGTTGTAAATGCGCCGCACTGTGCCCGGCCGGTTATCCTTTGCGGCCATGTCGCCTGCCGTCTTGTTAGCCGTTGTGATGGTGTATTTCGCCGGACTTTGGGCGGTGGCCTGGCGTACCTCGCGAGGTGCAGACAACGAAAGCTTTTTCATCGGCAACCGCTCAAGCCATTGGGCGTTGGTGGCCTTTGGCATGGTGGGGACCTCCCTCAGCGGGGTGACCTTCATCAGTGTGCCGGGCTCCGTGGGTGGGGGCGGCTTTTCTTACCTGCAGGTCACCTTGGGCTATGTGATCGGCTACGCGCTGATCGCCGCATGGCTCTTGCCGTGGTACTACCGGTTGCGTGTGACCTCCATCTACGATGTCCTAGGGCAGCGGTTGGGGCCATCATCCCGACGCACCGGCGCCGCGTTTTTCATCCTCTCTCGCAGCCTGGGCGCGACGGCGCGTCTGTACCTGGTGGTGCGCATCCTGCAGGATGTGATTTTGGACGCCTTGGGTGTGCCCTTTTGGGTGACGGCCGTGCTCATCGTCTTGATGATCGTGCTCTACACGGTGGAAGGCGGCGTGAAGACCATCGTGTGGACCGACACGTTGCAAACAGCCTGCATGCTCTTCGGTCTGGTGGCATGCACGGCCTTCTTGCTTCACCGCTTGGATCTCTCGGCGCCGGTCGCTTTGGCACGTGCCCAAGAAAATGGATGGGCTTGGGTGTGGGGCACCGACCCGATGAGTCGCAATTTCTGGCTCAAGCAAGTGCTCGCGGGTGTGTTCATCACGCTGACCATGACCGGCATGGACCAAGAAATGATGCAAAAAAACATT